>JAXGNF010000015.1:34439-35981 GCA_040768135.1 Thermoleophilia bacterium
CACCGATTGATGAGGAGGGGTCGACTTCCGGCTCTGAGACTGCGTCCGGGGCTGGAGATGCCCTTTCAGCCGACGAGGGGGGGCCGGCGCGGCTGTGCGCGGGCTGCGGGACTCCCTACGATCAGGGGGATAGATTCTGCCGGTCCTGCGGCCTACCCCTGCCGTGACGCCGGATGGATTGGAGACCGATAAGCCGGTGGACCGCTGCATGGCACTCGCTCTTTGCGGAGGCGATATAGGCGCGTTGGTCGGCAGTCGCCTGAGGGAGCGGTCAGACGCTGGACCCATCCCGCTGTTTAGTGGTCGCCGTTGAGGAAGTGTCTCTCAGTACGGTCGAGCGCGATATCGCAGGTGACCTCGTAGTTGATCGTGCCCAGCTTCCGGGCTACCTCTTCGACGGTGATGCGGTCGTCGCCATCTGCGCCGATGAGGGTGACTTGGTCTCCGACCTGCACTCGGCCGTCAGTTCCCACGTCTACCGCAAATGAGTCCATGGAGATGCGCCCTGCCACCGGATAGCGGAGCCCGTTGATGAGCACTTGCCCTCGGTTGCCCAAAGCTCGAAAGACTCCGTCGCCATAGCCGAGAGGTACGAGGGCGACATCGGTGGGGCTGTCGGGGCAGAAGGCGTGCCCGTAGCCGACGCCCTCCCGTGCCGCCACCCGCTTCACCAGGGCCACCTGTGACCTCCAAGTGAGAGCGGGCTTCAGACCTTCGGCGATAGGATCTTCTTGCCAGGGGGATAGTCCGTACACAGCGCATCCGCAACGGACTAAGTCGAGGTGGGAGTGAGGGGCACCGACCGTAGCTGCGCTGTTGGCGGCGTGGGCGATTACCGAGGGCCACTCCCGTCGTATCTGCTGCACGGCCGGCAAAAACCGATCCAGTTGCCAGTCGACACTCGCAGGATCCTCAGAGGCGCAGGCAAAATGAGTCATCACCCCTACGAGATCGATCTCCGGTATCCCTCGGATGGAGTCTAGGAATCTCTCAACTTCCGAAGGGAACAGTCCTTGGCGGTTCATTCCGCTGTCGATCTTCAGGTGCACTCGGGCTCTCAGTCCCGTGCCTCGCAACTCCGGCAGGACTGCGGCCATATGGTCACTCACCACCGCGAAGTCAACGCCCTGTCGGGCCATCTCTTCGTATTGGTCGAAGCTGTACAGGGGCCCCATGACCAGGATGGCCTCTGTGAACCCGGCGTCGCGTAGGGCAACGGCTTCTTCGGCAGTGGCCACCGCGACCCCTCGCGCACCAGCGGCCGCTACTGCCCGGGCCACCGGGAGGGTCCCGTGCCCGTATCCGTCGGCTTTGACTGCCACCAGCATGCCACAAGTCGGACTGAGGAGGTCGAGCAGGTGGGCCACGTTGTGACGGATGGCCGCCAGGTCTATGAGAATGCTGCTTCGCGGAGACGTTTTCATCGGCGCCAAAGCGTAACACACGGCGCCTCCAGAGAACTACGAAATCACGTAGGCTACGTGTGTATGGTCCGGCCCCCTTCGCAGTACGTCCTTGAATGTTAGGGTCGCCGGTTTGGTG
>JAXGNF010000016.1:0-4175 GCA_040768135.1 Thermoleophilia bacterium
CTATGCGGAGGGCCGGACCGGCCGGGAGGCACCCGCTATGTGCGGGGTCGGATCGACCTAGGCCACCTCTTCGTCACCGCCCCGTGGATCAGATATAGGTAAGGCAGCCCCATGTTGGTCTCAAGCAGCGAGTTGACAACCAACGTACGCCAACTGGGATTGCGTATCCCTGAGATCAAGAGCACCGTCTCCCAGCTGAACTGCACGAGTATCCCTATGGCCAGGATCCACAAGAGCGGGGCCCGTTTGTGACGATCCTTCTGGAGGACGTTGCATATACAAAGACCGAGGTAACCGACGAACAGGAACAGTGCCATCACCCCGTGGTAGCGGTCGGTGCCGCGAGAGATAGATATGGAGTCGGAGTCATAACCAAATGTCTGGCTCATAAGGGCGATCCCCAGCCAACCCACAATGATGAACACCGACCACTCCAGCAGCCGCTCGTCCCGATCGAGCCAGAGCCAGATCCAGGCGAAGTTGGTGAGGCCGTAGCTGACCGACAGCCACAGCAGAAACCAGAACGGACTCGCACCGTGCACGACCCGAGTACCAAGGAGCCTGTAGAAGATGCCGTAATCGGCGGCAAAGTAGATGACCGCGCCTATCAGACCGGCCGTCAGCGGCCGGTACCGTTGCGTGCGGACAAGGAGCACTATGAGCAAGGCCAAAAACGCCAGGTCCAGCCAGATATGAAGCGAATGCATGGTGCGGGCGGCAATGACTTCGGTTGAACCCATTTACGGGCGTCCTCCTTTCGGTTCTCTTCCATCATAGCGAGGTGGAGCGCTTGCGGCCGATCCACTCTCTCCATCGGTTTTGTCGGGTCGCTCCCAGGAGGCTCTCAAACAGAGCTCCGCCCGGCCGATTCGGCGCGGCGGCCGGCGTCCGACCGGTACCCCCACGGATGGCGCGGGCGCGTCCGTGAGAGCCGTTTCAGTACCTCGCCTCACCAAAAGCCTTCGTCAAGACAGACCTTACGAGGATTTTACCGGCGGACGGCTATCTTGCCTCCATAAGCAGGACTCCCGACTCCAGACACCTGCGAAGCGGAGAGGAATCGGGCCGAAGTAGGAGGCGATATTGAGCGACACATTTGAGACCAGCGCCGGAATCGGTCCGGATACGCAGGCACCCACGGCCGCGCAGGCACCCGCGCACACCTCCGGGCAGACGGGCACCGACACGCCCGCGCCGACGCCGGGAGAGGCAGATCAGCAGGCGGGGGTAACCCCGACAGGGAACGCTCCAGGCACCTCCAGCCGGTTCGGCAGAAGCCTGCGCTGCGGTCTCGCCGCGGCAGCCATAGTGGTGGTGGCGGGTGCCTTCTTCACCATCGGTTGGTTCACCTCCACCCGTGGTGATTACGACGGCCCCTTCGAAAGACAGCAGATCAGCCGGCAGATGAATCGGCCGACCGAGGGATTCCGCCAGGGCGACGCCCGTCGGCATGGCCACGGCCAATGGCAGCGGCAGGGCTATCCCCAGGGCCAATCCCAAGAACAACCCTTGACTCCCGGCCGACCCGGCCAACAGACTCCCACCGTCCCAGAAACCCCGTCCGCCCCAAATATTCCGTCTGCTCCGCAGACCCCGCCCGGTCAACAGGCTCCGTCTACCCCGCAGACTCCGTCTACCCCGCAGACTCCGTCCATCCCACAGGGCTACCTCGGGATAACGGTGACTACGGTTACGGAGGTGTTGCAGGAGCGATATGATCTCTCCCGCTCAGACGGAGTGCTGGTTGCCTTCCTCGATAGACGCGGGCCCGCTTTTCAAGCAGGCATACGCCGAGGCGACATCATCACCAGCATAGATGGGACGCCGATAGCTACGCAACAACAGCTCATTGACCTTGTGGCCAAGAAAAACACCGGCGACGCCGTCTCTTTGGTCATTGACCGCGACGGTCGCGCGCTGACCTTCGAGGTGACACTGGCGGCAAGACCGGATGCCGTCTCTGGATAGCTCCGCACCCCTCGGTAGCCTGCCGGGCGTGAACCACCCCAGGGGCACTCGGACCGATAACCTCATGGGTGCCGCAACGGGAGACACGGTGCGCAAAAGGCCCCGCCGAAGCGGGGCCTTTTGCATGCTTACTACACGGCTCCACCGGTGCCTCAGCCGCCGGCTCAGTCGATGCCTAAGCCGTTATTCGACTCCGCAACCTCCCAGTCCGTAACCTAGCGATCCGTAGATTCGGGGTCCCCAGCCTCCCGGTCCGCAGCCTCGTACTCTTCGCTTTCCAATTCAGCTAAGGCTGCGGCCACTACCGCCAGTTCGGACCCGCCCAACACCACATCCCCGGCCACAGCGTTCTCCAGAGCCTGCTCCGGACTGCGCGCCCCCACCAGCGCATGAGTCAGTCCCGGCTGAGCCAACGCCCAGGCAATGGCCAACTGGGCCAGGGTGATCCCGTGAGTGTCGGCTACCGGCCTGATCTTTTCTAGAAAAGCCAGGATCCGCTCACGACCTGCTGGGGCGAATCTGGGATTCAACGCCCGAAGATCGTCTTCGGCCAACTCCCGCTCGACCGACACCTTTCCCGTCAACAGCCCCTGCGCGAGTGGCGAATATGCGAGCATTGCTATGTTGTTGCTCTTACAGTAAGGCAGCTGCTCGGCTTCGAGCCCGCGGTCCAGCATGCTGTACTTCTCCTGATCACTGTCCAGCGGTCCTTCTGCTCGATACTCGTCCATCTGGGCGACGGTGGCATTGCTGACCCCTATGGCGCGGATCTTGCCCTCCCCCTTGAGTTCCAACAGTGTGGCCATCGTCTCTTCGATGGGGGTAGTTGGATCCTGCCAGTGGGTCTGATACAGATCGATCACGTCAGTCTGCAGGCGGCGGAGACTCTGCTCGACCTCGTAACGTATTGATTCGGGGCCCAAGTAACGGTGGATGGGTTTCCCCAATTCGTCCAGGAAGTGGGTTCCTTTGTCGGTGTGCCATACCAAACCGCACTTAGTGGCCAATACCACCTGATCCCGACGGCCCTTAACAGCCTCGCCCACAATCCGCTCGGAGTGACCCAGCCCATAGGCGGGAGCCGTATCTATCAAGGTGATGCCTGCATCTATGGCCTGCCGGATGGCGGCTATTGATTCCTGGTCGTCCGCTCCTCCCCAGAACCAGCCGCCGACGGCCCACGCACCAAATGCAACCACCGACGCTTCTATACCCGAGCCGCCTAGCGGTACATAGCGCATACCAGCCTCCTTACCCCTCCGCCGATACCTCCAACACCGTTTTGCCGTGCAGATGCCCGCTCAGGCTCTCTTGGAGCACCCGCGGCCCCTCGGCCAAATCCAATACCCGCTCCACTGGGATGACGATCTCGCCACCTTGTAACACCGCGGCCAACTCCTCCATCTGCTGTTTGGTCGCCTGTTTGGAATAGTTCCAGGCACGTACGGCCGGAGCATACGACTCCCCCTCATCTGCAGCCCCCACCGTGGAGACCAGGCTTCCTCCAGGACGTATCAGCCGACCAAGGTTACGGAGAAGACTTTTGTCCCCCACGAGATCGACTATGGCATCGAGTTCGTCGATACCGGCTGCTGCAAGCTGCTTGTCCAGGGGGGTAGAGTCGGTGTGATCGACCACGTGGGTAGCCCCCAGAGCCTGCACCTTTTCGCGCAGCTGCGGCCGAGCGGTCGCCACCACTGCCAGACCGGCCCGAGACGCGAACTGCGTTAAAAATGACCCCACGCCACCAGTAGCGCCGAGTATCAGGATCGCGGCCGGAGCAGGAAGTTCGAGTGCTTCCAAGATGCCGTATGCCGTCAAGCCCGCCACGGGCACAGCCGCGGCCTGAGCATAATCAAGCCCGGCAGGGATGACGGTCACCACGGCCGATTCCTTGACGGTGACGTATTCGGCGTAGGTTCCACGCCCTACCCTCCCCAGTCTGCCAAAGACCGGGTCGCCCTCTCTGAACGCGGTGACGGCCTCGCCCAGCTTTTCCACAACTCCGGCACCGTCGAAACCGGGGATATAGGGGACCACAACCGGCCCAAAGGCCCCAGAAGCGGCCTTGCCGTCGGCAGGGTTCACCCCGGCGGCCCGGATCTGAATGCGAATCTCGTCGGGACCCGGCTCAGGGACAGGCAGATCCGTGACTTCCGGCGGCGCCCCCTCTCTTAGTATCGCTACAGCCTTCATCTCTTACCTCC
>JAXGNF010000016.1:4275-33284 GCA_040768135.1 Thermoleophilia bacterium
CCCCGTTAGCCCTGCTGGACTAAACGCTCGCCGAGCACTCTCCACGGGCATCACGCAGGCAGAACGCGGCCACGGCCGAGAGCAGAAACACCCCGGCAGCGAGCAGATACGAAGGCCCAAGCGAGGAGTAGTGATCGGCCAGTAATCCCCCGACGTAGGGCCCGATGACCATGCCTATCCCGATGAACACCGTCACGAAACCGAGGGACATGAACGCCAATCTGGCTCCAAAGCCGTCCCCACAGGCCGCTCCCACCAGGCCCGGGACTCCGAAGACACCTGAGCCGAAGAAGATGGCCGACAAGATCAATGCCGCTGTGCCAAGCCGAAAGCCGAACAGACAGGCGGCGACACCCTGTAGCGCGAGGATCGTGCCCAGAGTCGGGCCTCGGCCTATCCGATCGGACACGGCACCCCAAATCAATCCAAAAACAAGACTTGAGGCCCCCACAGCCAGAAAGAGGCTGCCGGCTGCCTCGGCGGATAATTGAAGGTCCGCAATCAACCGCTTCTGAAAGAACGTGAAGTAGATGAGAAAAGCAACCCCGTATAAACAGTAGACGACGCCTAGGTGCCAGGCATATCCGGAGCGAAGCACATCCACGAAGTCGGCCACCCAGACCTGCCGCCCCCGCCTCTCCGCAGACCCCCCGGTGGGCGATTCCCCAGCCCACGACGCGTCAGGAGAGACGAGACGCGGGTTGTGGCCATCGGGAGAAGCCGTCTGTCGATCCCGGGGTGTCTCATAAGGACGGTCACGCTCAAAGGCGAAGGTCACGATCGCTACCACGGCGGTAAGGGCGGCGAAGAAGAACCAGGCCCACCGCCAACCGTCAAGCCCACCGGCCGCGATTATGCGCGGTACCACGGGGCCGGCCACCATCAGACCCAGGCCGTTCCCCGAGGCAGCCACGGTAGAGGCGAATCCCAGTCGACGTGAGTCGAACCAAGAAGACATGAGCGCTATCGAGGGGGCCATCACCATGCCGTTGCCGAGGCCTGTGACAAAGCGGGCGGCAGACGCAGCCAACAGTCCGCCCGACACCCCCGTCAGCAACATCCCCACAGTGGTGAGCACCATGCCGGTCGTCACCACCAAGCGGGCGCCGAATCGCGAGGCGAGAATACCTCCAACCAATCCCATGATGGTGTAGCCGGCCAAGTTCCACGAAGCGAGTGACCCGGCGGCGGCACTGCTGAGTTCGAGGGCCCGCTGCATATCCGGCAATATCGCGCTGTAGCCGAAACGGCCGAAACCCAAAGCGCCAAAAATACCGAAGAAGGCTACGGCCAGGATTACCCACCGGTATGAGGAATTACGACTCGACGGCAATCTGGTTCTCCGATCTTTGACAGTCCGCCGGCCGGAGAGCACCTGCTCGATCCTATCTCGTCATCGCCCTTAAGTTGGCAACCGCAAGCGTGCCCGCCTCTTTCAGCTTCTCTCGGTTATTCTCATCGCTGAGGTTGCCGAGGGCGATGACTATGTAGTAGCCATCGTAGAGGATATGGAGACCAGGGGTGGCCAAGTAGGCTTCGTCACCTATACCTTCTACTTCGACCGCATCTTCGAAGTTCTCCACAATAGCTCGATACAGGTCTTCAGGCGTCTGCGTCTGCCCCGCCGGCATCATCGCCTGCTGAGTGAACCCAATCTGAAAGAGGTCATCCCCCGACCCGTACAGGCACTGCTTAAGCCCCACTCTTTCTTGTTCGAGAGTCTCGACGGTATCCAGGCTCTTCCCCAGAATACCTTCAGCCTCGTCCTTGGAGATCAAGCTCGCGGGTTCGATGACGTCCGCCGGTGGCTCAACTTGCGGGGCAGGCGGTATCGTTGTTGCCGCCGTCCCCACTGAGGATTTGCTTCCCGGCTCTTCGGAGGGCCCCTCCGGCGACGCACCACAGGCAGCCGGTGCTAAGACAAAGAGCACCGCGACCAACACGGATAGAACCCTCACGTTTCCACCTCTTTCGTAGCAGACTACTTTGGTGGTACGTCCAAGTTCACTCCTTGGACCATCCTACCGGGACCAACCTCCCAAACACGACGTACCGAGCATTGCCGGACTCATACGAGCAGGTAGACAAGATCACCATACGATCACCCGGCTCTACCACTGTATCGCTCCGGAACGTCGAGACTGCTTTCAGCGAGTCGACTCGCCCTTTGGACTCCGCCCAATCGGTGAAGCCCGAATAGGCCGCTTCATCATTGCCGTCGATGACCCTCCCTGCAAACAACTCGACTGTGTAATCGCCACCAGGCGTATACAGTTCCATGGTCGGAAAGCGATCGTAGTAGCTCTGCGTCTTGTACTTCGCCAAAGAGGCGAACATGGAGCCGTTCTTCATGTTGTGTCCATATATCACAGTGGCCCTGTCGGAGAAGTCCCCCTGGTTACGGTAATCCATGAAAATGGACCCCACCCTGTTGCGCTCGTGATTGACCATATGAGACAGGTAGTAGTCGTTGTCCCTGCCCTGCACGATCGGGTAGTCGATGGTCTCTCCACCCACTATCCATCCAACGATATCGCCATTTACCCTACGGAGTGCATCGAAGTTGACCAAAGATGGACGCGGCGATTCGAACACGCCGCCCTCCCAATCGGTTTGGTCTGACTGCTTGTCGCCGGCCGAGTCATTCTCGCCGGCCGAGTCATTCTCGCCGGCCGGGCCTTTCTCGCCACCGGCACCGTTCTCTTCGCCGGAACCTACCCCACCTCCGGCCTCGTGCCCGCCCGCGCCGGTTCCTGTCGGAAGTTGCGCGGCAAACACCTCCGCGCGGATCTGCTCGTAAGTGTCGTCACCTCGGGAATACTCGCGGCCACTGCTGATGAGCAACCAGGCAAACGCCACGATTCCGGCAACACAAAGAGCCATCAGGACATTAAGTACCGTCCGCGAACGGCGGGTGAGGGTCTTTCGCGTCTCGCTGGGCCCACTCATCTTCGGGTCCTCATAAGAAAAGACGCCTGTGGGGCCGACGCACACGTCGGCCCCACAGGCTCACTCCACGACAAAACAGTGAGCTATCTTGCGTTGTTTCGACCTCTGAGGCCGGCCCTCACGCTTACCAGTATGCCCAACAGAAGCAGACAACTGATCAGCCCGATGGCCCAGACCCGGGTCCAATCGCCATCTCCGGTCTTTGGTGTCGTGCTGCCGCTGCCTCCGGTGGTGGGAGTGCTGGTCCCTCCGCCATGAGTGGTGGGGGTAGTGCTTCCACTGTCTTCAGTGGTGGGCGTCGTGCCTCCACCATCTTCGGTGGTAGACGTGGTGCTTCCCCCAGTATCCGTGGTGGTCGTAGTCGAACCTTGGTCTTCAGTGGTAGTGGTCGTGCTCTTCGTGTTCACGAACGCTGCAGTCCTGCCGGTCTCGACGACAGTACCCGCTGCTCCAGTGACCGTGGTGACGTAGCCGTCACTGTCGGCCTCCACTTCGGTCACTTGATACGTACTTCCCAAGGGAAGACCCTTGATCGTGATGTACTCGCCGTGCTTAAGGGTGACCGTCCCTCCACTGGATATAGTCCCAGTCTTGCTACCCGAGTATGGATAACTCCCGGACGCGCTGAGGATAATCGTGAAGGTGAACTGCCGGTCTTTGTCGCCTGAACTACCTTCTACCGCTTTGGTGATGGTCAGGGCGCCGGTCTCAACAGGTTCAGGCGTAACGTTGCGCACGTTTCTGAAAGCTGCCGTCCGCGTGGTCTCGGCCGCGATGGTGCCGGTGCTACCCGTACCCGTCGTCACATATCCGTCGGCCGAGTAATCGGCCTCGGTCACCGTATACCCCAGGCCTTCGGGCAGACCCGTGAGGGTGATGCTTTGTCCGTGGGCCAGGACGACAGTCCCGCCGCTCTTCAGGGTCCCGTCAGGCACACCGTTGCCTACGTAAGCGTACTCGGCGTCCTGGTCGCCGGTGAAGGTGATGGTGAATATGAACGGCTTGCTCAGGCTGGCGGTATTACCCCCGACCGTCTTCACGATGGTCAAGTCGCCTTGATTCTTTGTGTTGACGAAAGCCGCTACCTGGGCCTCATCGGCGATGATCGTACCGGTGTCTCCGGTGGCGGTCGTGGAGTAATCGTCGGCCGAGTAGTCGGCTTCGGTCACTTCATACGTCGTGCCTTTGGGCAGCCCCACTACAGTGATGCTCTGCCCATGAGCGAGCGCGATTGTGCCACCGCTGGCGATGGTTCCACCAGACACACCGGTGCCGACGTACGTGTAGGCGGCAGTCGGATCGCCGGTGAAGTCCTCGGGGAACCTGAAGACAACCGTGAACTCAAACTGCTTCGAAACATCGGCCGCATTCCCGGCCACCACCTTGCTGATGGTCAGGTCGCCGGCGGTTCCCTCGCTGTAGTTGTACACCGTCAGGTGATTACCGGGATTGCCATCGATGGCCACAGTCACCGTCGAGCCCTGGGTCGTCACCGTCAAGGAACGATCCACCCTCTCTGGGTTGTATCCGGACGGGGTCGATACCTCCCGCAGGATGTAGGTGCCGTCGGGTATGACTTTCAATCTGAGCTTACCGTCGGCCCCGGTAGTACCGGTCCGTATGACCGTAACCCCATCCAACGCAAGGATACTGAACTTAACACCCGACAGCGGCTGACCCGAATCACCCAGCTTGGTTATCTCTATCCAGCCGTTCTTCTTCAGGCTGGCGCTACCGTCGGCCTCGGTTATCTGATATGGCTCGGAGGTCGCGTCCTCAACCCTGTTCTCTCCCCACAGGGTCACAGTGTTCCTGACCGAGCCACTATCCGCCGTGATATCGGTCAGGTAAGTGAAGCGGTAAGCCTTGGCCGGATCGGGGATATGAAGGGTGAGAACCCGCGTCTGGCTGTCATACGACGGAGCAACACCGGGGTCCGCGTTGATCAGATCCAACACCGGACCATCTGTGTAGGTGCCGTTGGACTGCAGAACCAGCTCCTGCGCAGTTATGTTGCCACCTGACAAGATCAGATTGCCGCTGGAATCGGTGCGCAGATCAACGCCAACCGGCAACGTATCTTCCAGCCGTCTCGCCCCGTCCGGGGTGACATCATAGGGCCGATACTCAATTGTCCACCGCACCACGCCCGCTTCCAGGAGTTGACGACTCTTGTCCACCAACGTGCTCTTGATGCTCACGTCTTGATGCGTAGACACTCCCGGTTCCCAGTTGACGGTGTGCAGTGATACGTTGTTGCGCTCAGTGGTTGTCTTGTTGCCGCCAAAATACTCGGCGAGTTTGGGGTCCGTGGGCCTGGCTTTCACCAGAATCACGTAGGGTTTGTCGAAAGTAGTGAAGGTGAACGTGGCCGTGCGACTATCGCTACTGAAAGCGGCGCTGCTCGGGTCATCCCCCGATGCCAACGGGCCATTGGCGGCGCTCACGCTGCTCCCCGACTTCGTACCTGCGAAGATCAGGTACTTCTGTCCGGCAACGATGTCTACGAACTCCCAACCCTCAGGCAGGGTATCGGTCACCGTGACGGTGCCCAAGGTAGAGCCGTCGGCCATTGTCATGTTGGGCAGATCCAGACCGTCGGCGTTGACGGCCAGGCGGAAAATAACCGAGTGGTCCACGTAGTCGAAGCCATCGGCCGCCGTGGTGGTGAAGTCGTTCACTCCGGCCGCCGGGTCAGAAACGTGCCCACGCTTCAGCATCTCTTTGGCCAGCATAGTACTGGTATACGGAACCGTGGCGGTCGCAGCATTCAGTTTTTTAGTGCCGCTGAACAAGGTAGCGGTGTTGCGGACGTTCTTCACTGTATTACCGGCAAAGACCTCCGGATCCAACACCAGGGTCTTGAAGGTGAAGTTGCTCCAACCCGTCTGCGGGAACCCGGTAATCTTCAACAAGTCGGCCACCTGCACGCCGGAACCGTCCGTGATAGCGATCACGTCGACTGTGAGCCCGGAGCCCACGAAAGAGCCATCGACGTACATCTGGCCGTACTGCGGTGTCAGATCACTCAGGAGAACGCCGGCAGGAATCCCAGAAACGGCACCCAAGTCAATGCTCTGACCGTAAACAATCAAATCGTAAACCGTGGGATTGGGGATGTCTTGCCCCCTCGGGCCCACGCCAACGGTCCAAGTGACTTGGCGGGTGGAAGAATCAGCCGAGCCGGACTTGGTGATGGGAGTGTAACCCACCCCCACCGTGGCACTGTCACTCAACCCTGCGCTCGGCGAGCCGCTCCACGTGACGGTGGCGGTGTTCGTATAGTTCGTGACCCCACTTACGTAAGCCTCGTCCGGCACCTCGGCTATAATGGTGAGTCGCACCTCGGTGTTGATGGCGCCAAGTACGTACTTATAATCGGTGGGTTCGGTCGCGAAGGTGCCTCCGGCCACCCAAGCAGAGCCGTCCTTCTTCTCCCAGGTCGCCGACTGCCACGTCAACCCGTCCGGCAGCTTGTCGTAAATGACAACGTCGGTCAGGTTTGCCCCCATCTGGTTCACGTTGATGGTCCAGGTGATGGTGCGGTTCTCGGGGTCGTAGTCACCGCTACCGGTATCACTGGCAACGCCGCTCTTATCGATCCACTGGGGAGTGAACCTCACGGTCCTCTGGGCGCTCGCCTTCAACTCACCTTCGCCGTCTTTGAGTTCGCCCGTGTTGGTGATCGACTGCTGGGAGGTGGCGTGGTACTTGGCATCGGGGATCTTGGTGGCGAAAGTCACCGTCTGAGGACTGGTGGAGCCCGTAGGAAACTCGTAGCTCAGCACCTTGTCGGTCGAATCCCAGGTCGGTGTCTTTGTCTCACCACCTACCTGGAAAGTACCGGCGATGTAATCCCCCACAGCGGACAGATTGTCGACGAACTGGTGGCCACCTAGATCGATGTGAACATCGCCCTGCTTGGCAGTGAGCGTGACCGACCACGCTACGCTCTGTGTATCCAGATTCACAGTACCGGTCTTGGTAGCGGTGTAGTTGATCTCGACGGCAGGCACCACCACGGTGAACTCCTTGTCAAGGATCATCACCTCGAACTCGCCCCCCGTGACGGGAGCGCCGGTGGCGTCGTACTCCAGGGTGGCGCTGAATTCGCACTCCACGGAGTTATACGTGCCGTCAAACACCTCGTCATCACCATCGAAGTCCACCCTAGCCGTGACCATTCCCCCACTGCCCGTGGAGAAAGTGACCGTGCCAACCCTGATGCCCCCCGGCGTGTTCAAGGGAATAGTGGTACCGCTGGTAAGGGCAAAGGCATCGCTCAGCTCGAACACAGCCCAATCGCCCTTGTTAACCGGATTGGCGGGTGTAGGATCGTCGCCCTCCACCGGGACCCCGAAGGACACTTTCACCAAAACCGGCTTCTCGCTGTCGATGGTGCCACCGGGGGGAATCAACCCCCCATCCTGAGAAACCTTCAGCTCAACGTCGGTCAGTACGCCGCTGACGTCTACGCTCCCCGGTGGATCATCGGCCCAGGCGACACTGAGCGCGAATATGGTAAGCAGGAGGGCCAGCACGATGGGCGAACCGACAAACAGCAATCGCTTCTTTTTATTCACTAAAACGCTCCTTTTTTCTGACTCTCCGTCCCGACCCAAGGACCGATGTCGTCTTTCTAACACTGCATGCTGTGGGTGACCTTTTTTGCGTATTGAGCCGGCGCTACTTGAACGCCTCAGCCTCAGGGCCATCCTCATCCTTGGCCAATTATCCAGACTCTCACGAAAATAAACCCCCGTCTCAAGCGAATAACCGCCTCGAACCGCCACTAGGGATCCGCCGAGCGGCCGACCCCAATACTCTGACCGCGTCGTCTACCCGGCTCTCTGCCTCTTGTCCAGCCTCTTATCCATTATGTATTCGTCACCGTCCGGCAGCGTCCTTGAGAATACCCTCGCCCCTAACCAACGCTCAAAGTCCTCCCGCGGGAGGCAGTAAGCCGACGGTGGCGTCTACCGCCGTCAGGAATGAAGACTCATAGCAACATGAACGGCTATGCCGACTACCAGTAGACGTCAGCAAGGGGTCGGTCCATTCAGCCGCGGCAGGCCCCCTAGGACAATAGCCCGACAGTGAGCCGATAGTACGCCGAATGTAGGTGACGGTGGGTCGACTATGTACCGACTCGGTGCCCACCTCCCGGCTGCATTGTAGACGGGAGATCTCCTCCCCGTCTTTCTCGCCAGCCCCTCTCCGACCCAAATGCCTCACCTACCCCAACCGGGGGGCCGGAGGCAGTTCTCGCATGTGAAGGGACCGACGCATCATCTCTTTGACTTGGGCGATCTGCTCAGGTGGCGCACCCGTCTTCTCGGCCACCTGTTCCGCAGACCCATCCTGATCAACAGCCGCAAGGATTTGGTCCAAGAGGTCGTAGCTCATGCCAAGTGCCGTCTCATCCTCGATGCCGGGCATCATGTCGGGGCTGGGCGGTTTGGTGATGATGTCCTGCGTCACACCCAAGTGGAGCGCGAGCCGGTGCACCTGAGTCTTGTACAGCGGGAGGATAGGCTCAACATCGGCCACATTGTCCCCCCATTTCACCCCGAACCCAATGAGTGACTCCGTCTTGTTGTTGGTGCCCACTACTAGGAGATTGCCCTGTTCCGCCAAGTAGTAGAGCACCAGCAGGCGGCTACGGTGCTTGGCACGAGCGTAAGCGAGTCCCGAGTCGAAGAAGCCTTTGTTTTTGTTCATACCGCGGGTCCCCAGCAGTCCCCGAGCAAAGGGCGGCTCCCCGAAGGCTTCGCGTTGGGCCCGGTGCTGCCATTTGACCACGCTTTCTTTGACTCTGCGGGAGCCCAACAGCTTCAGCGGCACCAGCTTGTAGATGCCCAGGGCGGAAAGGATGGGGGTGATATCGAACTCTTGCCAACGCACTCCCAGACGTTCTACCTCTTTCATAGCGTCGAGCTTGCTCTGGGGATTCGTGTCGCGCTCGGGCATAAATACCGCGAGGACTCGTTCGGGCCCAAGAGCACGGGCCAGAAGAGCGGCTACTACGGCGGAGTCGAGTCCGCCGCTCATGCCCACAATGGCCCCGTCGCGCTCGTAGGAGTCGACCTGCTCGCGCAAGAACTCCTCGATGCGTCCTGCCACCACCCCTTCGTCGAAGTCGGTGGCCAAGTCCATGAAGCCCCTCCTCCCGTATCGTCGATCGTCTCAGCCGGACTCCGACCGCCTGGGTGCCAACACAACCTGAGCAAAATGCGCTCCACGGTGAGTTCGGTGTCGAACCCGTCGTCAAACCAAGGATCGGACCCAGACTCGATCATTACCCGTGGCGATAGGATAGAGGCTCTTCTCCGTGGTCGCCAGAGGAAGCCTCAGAATCTACCGTGGGTCGGTTCTTCTGGACACTTCCCTAGGGCAGTCTCCGGCTTCCCCACCGTCACCGACTTGATCCATGCTCAAAGATGGAGCGGTGCCTACATTCTGTTAAGACTCTTCGCGGCCGAGGGCCTGTGCGCGGGACCGGGCACGCCTCTTTTGGGGACCTTGACCGGCACACAAGGCACGACGGCACTCTTCACCTTTGTAACTGTGCGGCAATAGGACGGCAGTTGAGCAGCAAGCGGACCGATTCACGCGCGTGCTCCACCGAGTCGTCGCTATTACCATCCTGTAAATCGGCTATATGCCGGAGGCGGGACTCGAACCCGCACGGGTAGAACCCTACGGTGTTTAAGACCGTTGCGTCTGCCATTCCGCCACTCCGGCATGCACTGCCTACAGATCTACGTTAGCATGACCGCCACCACATCGAGGAGGCCCGAAGAAAACAGTCGTTCGGCTTGACGTCGACAGCACCTGTCGATATCCTTCTTTTCGATCGACTGGGTCGATCGGCTCCGGAAACTATCGTCCGTCCTGCCGCTGCGCAGCGGGCGTGTTCGCAAGTGCACGGCGAAAGGAGCGATAGTAATCCCTTGAGTTTTTACCGTTCACGCGCGAGTAGACTTGTTGGTCTGATCGCGGTCTTTCTTCTCCTTGGGCTTCTGCTTGGAGTAGTCTCGGCCGAGCCCGTCCGTGCCGCCGGGTACAATACCGAGGAAGCGGAGTTTGTCAGGCTCCTTAACGACTATAGAGCCAGCAATGGACTCGACCGGCTCCTGGTCTCGGACAAGCTATCTGAAGCCGCCAAACGCCATTGCTCGGACATGGCGAAATATCACTTCTTCGACCACTACACCACCGGTGGTTCCGATTGGTTCCCTGTGGGCTCCTCTCCCTGGCATCGAATGGCAGTCTGCGGTTACGATTATCAAACCACCAAGGGAGAGAACCTTGCAGTAGGCCTGCGCACAGCGGCCGAAGCCTTCGAGGGTTGGAAGAACTCTCCCAGCCACAACGCCAATATGCTGTCTCCGGACTTCAAGGTCATAGGCGTCGCTTACCTGCACGCAAATGGCGCGGACTTCGACTGTTACTGGACCACCGATTTCGGCCGATATGTCGATGAGACCGCGCATCAGCTCGACACGTCACCTACTACTTCTATTCCATCAACGCCAACGAATCCTGTGCAGCCGGTTGCGCCCCAGCCGCCTGCGCCCGCCCCCGGGCAGCCCGCGGTACCCGTCCCCTCGAAGCCCGCGGCGCCCGTCCCTTCGCAGCCGCTGACCCCCTCTCGCCCCTCGTCCGGCTTCTCCGATGTCGATAGCCACACCCCCTACTGCGTCCCGATTGCGCGCCTGGCAGAACTCGGAGTCGTCCATGGATTCGAGGACGGCAGTTTCAGACCAACCGCCCCTATCACCAGGCAGCAGTTCGCCAAGATGATCGCGTTGGCTCTCGATTACGACGTCCGTCCGGTCGCGGCTGCCGGCTTCAACGATGTCCAAGCGGGCACCGATGCGGGAGATCCCCTGTACCCGGCCGGTTACATCGCCGCTTGCGTGGCGGCGGGCATCGTGTGGGGCAAACCCGACGGCTCGTTCGCCCCCTACGACAGGGTCACCCGGGCCCAACTTATCACCATGGTGGCCCGGGCGGCCGGGTTGTCGGTAACCGGACCGAGCGACCGTCTCTCCGTAGCGGCGGCACCGTTCGCCGACTTCTCACCCGACCATTACCCGTGGGCGGCGAAGGCTTGGGGTGCCGGCCTTCTAAACGGCCTGACAGACATGGGGGCCGACTACGCGTTTTGGGGTAACGCAACGAGGGCCGAGGCCTGCGCCCTCTTATGCAGCCTCATCGAACTGACGACACCAAGTCGGCGATAGGCCAGTCGGCGCCGGAGCGCCTGAGGGTCGGTACACCGCCACCAGAACGCTTGAACGTAGGCTCAGACCGCCACCGAAACGCTTGGGCGTAGGCTCAGACCGGCTCCTCTGCTCCGAAGAGCACAAGCCCATCCAGCAGGTCCCTCTCCGACACGGTCAGAGTCTCATACCCCAAAGCCTCCATGGCTACGAGAACGATAATCGCGCCGCCGACTATCACCGGTGCCCGCCCCGGCTGGACACAAGGGAGCGCCGCCCGCTCGGCAGTCGTCAAACCACTGAGCCGTGCAACCAGAGCGCGGACGCTGTCTAGCGAGAGTCCTCTCAGATGGATCAGTCTGGAGTCGTACTCCTGCAGACCCATATCCAGACAGGCCAACGTTGTCACTGTCCCTGCCACTCCAACCAGCCGGCGTAGCGGATATCCCCCCTCGTACGAACCCGCTGAGATAACGGCGCGATAGGCCGAATCCAGCCCGGCTAGGACTCGATCTGTCTCCTCACGCAGACGGGCGATCTGAGCGGGAGTAGGTGGGTCAGAGATGAGCCAGCGATCGGAGGCCCGACTTGCACCCAGTTCAAGGCTCACACACTCCAACCTACCTTCCTGCGGGCGAACGGTGAATTCAGTACTCCCCCCGCCGATGTCCACAAGCACAACGGCCTCGCCGGGAAAGTCCAGCGACGCTCCGGCATACGTGAGTTCGGCCTCGCGTCTGCCCGAGAGCACAACGGCCTGGATGTCGTGTTTGCGACCCAACTCCAGTACGTACTCTTCTCCGTCAACGGCATCCCGGGTGGCGCTCGTCCCTGCGAGGATCAGTGAGTCACATCCTAAGGTCCGCGCCTCCTGGACGAAGCAGGCCACTGTGTCAGCCGTCTTTCGCCGCGATTCGGAGGCAAGAGCGGTCCCCCGCACCAAACCCCGCCCCAACCTCGTGACCACGGCCCTGCGAACCACAGTCTGCGGACGACCATCGACCATATCCGCAACCAGCAGCCGCGTCGATATAGTTCCCATATCGATTGCAGCCCGCCGCTCTCCCGAAGCCCAACGTCTGCATCTGCGATCGGTGCACCAGCACTCAGACACCGGGGGTAGGAAGCGGGTCCAGGCATCTCCTGCTGAGTCAATCAGTCGAGCACCGGCCTCGTCGGCCTCATCCGCATCCCCCTCGGCCACCATGTGGGAGGTGCTTGTCTGAAGTCCGGCGGCAAACGATTCATCGGACTCCATAACCCCAGTCGGCTGAGTCTCCTGTAGCCAACCCGTCATGACTGCCAGAAGGGCTGCTGCATAGGCATGCAGGCAAGAAGCCACTTCGGGCCCTGCCGGCCCCCCGATGCCCGCCTCCAAACGTGCCACCCGACTGAGGGCTTCCGCTCCTGAAGAGGCCAACTCAGTGCGTCGCCTACGGTACAGCACCGTCACCGTGTCGAGGAATCTCCGGAGCTCCGGGTCCGTCTTCGACAACGACTTGAGCCTCCGCACACCGCCATCGGCTTCCGCCCGACTGACGGAGGTCACCATAGTCGGGCACGTCAGGTACAGCAAGGTGGGATTGGGCGCGCCCCCAGTCAGCACAGGCGCAGTCTCGATTACCGCCGGGTAGCCGAACAAGCAACGAACAGCCACCCCGGTAAGATCGCGAGGCCGCCTTCCCAGTTGACCTCTGATAACAGCGATATCACGGGGTCCGATGATGGACCCCGAACCCGCTGGGGTCATCGGACGGCAGCCGCCGGAGTAGCGGGAGCTGAAGCGGAGTCGCCCGGCAGCACGGTGGCACTGCCGTATGCGACTGCCTCACGAATGGTGGTCGAGAACGATGACCTTCCCGCTTTGGTGGCTGCTTGGGATGGGGTGGTCAAAGACGCAGTGGCTGGAACCACGACAGTAGAGGTCGCGGCGCTCGACGTCGGAGCATTTGGGGTCTGCATGGTGGTCGTGGTCGAAACGACCGAGCTCGTCGTAGCGGGTTTCGTTGACACAGTCACGCCGCTACCGTCGAAGGGGAGTAGGCTGAACGGTACGGGACGCCCTGCCCCTTGCGCCTTTTCTGACCCGCCCGCTTCCAGCCCCACAATCGCCATGGTAACAACGATGACGACCAGAACCAGTAAGGCTGCGAGTCGCGACCGTCGTCCGTGTCGGGGCACTCCCTCCGGCCGCGACGGGCGTCTGCGCTCGGAATCATCCTGTTGCTCCCAGTATTCGGGTAAGTCTTCTGTGCGCAAGCCGTCGGACTCCGAGGCCGGACTGGGCGCCTTTCCGGAGAACCAGGGGGAGTCATCCTCCAACCTGCGAAGAGAACCTGGTTCAGGCCGCTCGAACTCAGGCCACTCGAAAGCCGTCGGCCGAGACGGTCTTCGACCGCTACTCCCCCGACCGCTACTCCCCCGACCGCTACTCCCCCGGGCGGAACTTCCCCGGTTGGGTTCGCCTCCGCTTGAGCGCCGTCGGCGAGAAAAACGGTTTTGTCCCGATTCCGTTGGTCGTTCGCTCATGCAAACGTCCTAGAACAAGTCGAGAAACCGCGAGAGCAATCGCTCCAACGGCCCAGGGCCGTCTGCCGCACCTTCAGAACGGCCCATCACGCTCTCGGTGTCGAGCGTGACGGATTCATCGTCTCCATCCGGGGACTGGGATATCGAAGCCTCGTTCCCCGTCCCCGGTTCCGCTTCGACCCGATCTTCGGGAATCCCCGTGACAATGTAAACATCCTCGCCCGTGCGCGCGTACGTCAACTCGCCGCGCGCCAGCATCTCCAAGTACTGCGCCTCGGTAAGCTTACCTAAGCGAGACTGCAGTTCCAGCTTCTGGGCTTCGAGGGCCGCCACCTTGGCGGTAGCCTTATCCAGACGTGACCGGGACTCCAAATAGGACTGCAGCGGTCCATAGTTTGCCGCGATGCCGATAGCAACAACCGCCGCCAGCACCACCAACACGAAGATACGGCGCCGCCGGGCCACCAGAGAGCGCCGTGAGACCGGAGATCCGATCTCGCCGGGACCCGCCGGTTCACTGTGGATGCTCGCATTGGCCATGGTCTACTCTCTATTCGCCTCGGCACGCGCACTGTCCTTCGCCGCGGTCCACGCCTCCTCTATCACCCGCCTGTGACGAAGTCACAGTCGACCGGTGCCGAACGAGGCAATGGTTTGGCGCAAAACCGGCTCTTAGCGTCGCCCGAAGGCGGCTGCTCCCGGATACCGGGCCAGGTCACCCAGTTCCTCTTCAATACGCAGAAGTTGGTTGTACTTGGCGGTACGTTCGCCGCGGCAGGGTGCCCCCGTCTTGATCTGGCCGGCGTTGGTGGCCACTACCAGGTCGGCTATGGTGCTGTCCTCGGTCTCGCCCGAACGATGGCTCACCACCGCCGTATAACCGGCCCGATGAGCCATGGAGATGGTATCCAGGGTCTCGGTGAGCGTGCCGATTTGGTTGAGTTTGATGAGGATACTATTGGCCACCCCGCGTTCGAGCCCCAGAGCGAGCCGGTCGGGGTTGGTCACAAACAGATCATCGCCGACGAGTTGAGTCGAGCCACCCACTAGATTCGTCAAGGCCGCCCAACCTTCCCAGTCTTCCTCAGCCATGCCGTCTTCGATACTGACGACGGGGTAGCGCGCCACCAGGTCGGCATAGTAGGCGGCCATTTCGGCCGGCGGAAGGGTCCGGTTCTCACTGGCGAGCACATAGACTCCCTTGGTGGTGTCGAAGAACTCAGTGGCGGCGGGATCCAGAGCGATGGCCACTTCGACTCCCGGTGTATAGCCCGCCTTCTCGACCGACTCGAGGATCACCTTGATGGCATCTTCGTTGCTAGACAGATTGGGGGCAAAACCGCCCTCATCGCCCACTGAGGTCGACAATCCCCTACCGGCCAACACTCGGCGGAGCGACTGAAAAACCTCCACGCACATGCGCAGGCCGTCGGTGTAGGTAGCAGCGCCTAACGGAACGCACATGAATTCCTGGAGGTCAACGTTGTTGTCAGCATGCCTGCCGCCATTGAGGATGTTCATCATGGGAACGGGGAGTACATGGGCGTTCACACCGCCCAAGTAGCGATATAGGGGAAGCCCGACAGCGTCGGCGGCAGCCTTGGCTACAGCCAAGGAGGCTCCCAAGATGGCATTGGCTCCGAAGTTGCCTTTGTTGGGGGTCCCGTCGGCCTCGATCATCAGGTGATCGACCTCGCGCTGGTCGAGCGCATCCACCCCCACCAAAGCCTCGCAGATCTCGTCGTTGACATGGCCGACGGCCTGGAGAACCCCTTTCCCTCCGTAGGCCTCGCCGCCATCACGCAATTCCACCGCTTCGAACGAGCCGGTCGACGCCCCCGAGGGCACCGCCGCCCTCCCCCACGCCCCGCCCGCCAACTCCACCTCTACTTCAACCGTGGGGTTTCCGCGGGAATCGAGGATCTGGCGTCCGACCACGTCCACGATCACGGTCATCGCTCCTGCTCCTTCTTCACTCGCTGATAGTACGACTCCTGCTCGTCCGGCTTCATGTTTTCAAAAACCAGTCCGTCTTTTTCCGCAAGCCCAGCGGCCGCCTCGACCCGCCGTTTGAAGCGGAAGGCCGAATCACGCAGGGCCAATTCGGGATCTACTTTGAGTTTTCGGGCCAGATTCACCACTGAGAACAAGAGATCACCAAGCTCCTCGGCCACCCTTCCGGCCTCCCCATCTCCGCTCGAGCCGTCCGGCCGTCGGCTCAGTTCTTCTTCCACTTCGGCGGTCTCTTCGCGGATTTTTGCGAGCACGTCGGCCGCCTGTTCCCAGTCGAAGCCCACGGCCGCCGCCCGCTGTTGGAGCTTCTGCGCCAGTAAGGTGGAGGGGAAGGCCTCGGGGATATCGTGAAAGATGCCTTCTCTTCCCTCTGTGTTCCTTTTGATGGCTTCCCAGGTCTCACGCACGGCTTCCGGCGTGTCTGCCGTGACTCCTCCGAAGATGTGAGGATGTCGGCGGACCAACTTAGTCCGGATCCCGGCCGCCACATCGCCCAGATCGTACAACCCTTCCTCCTCGGCCACGCAGGCCAAAAAGTAGACTTGGAAGAGCAGGTCTCCCAACTCCCCCCGTACGGCGGCATCGCCCAGTTGGGCGCGTTTGCCGATGGTGTCGGCCAGTTCGTAGGTCTCTTCGAGCGTGTAGGGGATGATGCTCTCCTGAGTCTGCCTGCGGTCCCAAGGGCAGTCCTGCCGTAGGCGGGCCGTAAGATCATACAACCGGCCCAGTTCGTCGACGATCGACTCGCGGTCCATCCGAATCCACTACTCTCCACCGGGAGAAACGGACGATCCCGGCTCCTCCGGCAGCTCCTGCGCCGACTGAGGCAAAGAGACAGACGAGGGTTTGGAGGGGGGTTTGTATCCGGCGAGGTACTCCACTCCAAGCCGAGCTCGGGCCGTGGCCAGCCATTTCTCCCAAGCCGCAGTCTGCTTCTGCGTGAGGAGGGCCGACTTGATGTTCTCTTTCACCTGATCATACGACAGCTGTCGCTCGGGGGTGATGTCGGTCACCTCGATGATGTGATATCCGTACGGGGTCTTCACAGGCTGTGAGCGTTCGCCCTTCTGCAGGTTAAACACCACTACCTCGAAGGCCGGCACCATCAGCCCCCGGGTCACGGCCCCCAGCTTCCCTCCAGAGTTCTTCGTGGCCTCATCGTCTGAGTATTTTTCGGCCACAGTGGCGAAACCGGCGCCGTTCTGCAGTTCGCTCCGGGCCTTCTTGGCTTCGGCCTCAGCCGCGTCCCATTGGTCTCGGGTGGCAGAGGTGGCGACCTCGCCGTCGGCCGTAGTCGCGAAGGGAGAGATCAATATATGACGGACATCGCGCGACTCTTGTTCGACATATTCGGTCTTATGTTTCTCGTAATAGGCTTCGACCTCTTGTTCGTCGACCGTTATATCGCCGGTCACCGCGGCCTTAATCTTCTTGATGAGCAGATACTCCCTGGCGGATTGGCTGAGTTGTTCTAGAGTCACGCCCCGGGTCTTGAGGGCCGCCTCGAACTTGCCGTCCCCCTGAAACATCCGCCTGATTTGTTCCAGCTCGTTGCGTACATCTGACTCAGTGACAATCACCCCCATGCTCGGCGCCTCTTGCCGAAGGACCTCTTGTATAACCAAGTGCTCGACCAAGGCCTGCTCGAAGCTCTCGTATTCCCGGGGTTGTCTGTCTTTGTCAGGAGCGCGGCCGGCGGCCTCATACGCGATCCTGAGTCGCTCGAACTCGCCCTGCGACACCAACTGCTGACCAACCTGCGCAATCGCGCCTTGCGGAAGATCATTTCCGCAACCGATTGGAAAGAAAAGGGACAGAAGGAGAAGGCCGAACAGAACGCGCCTTCTGATCACACCGGACCTCACTTTGTCGCCTCGGGGCTCGCTGCCCCGTCAAAGAGCGCGAGTATATCATCCAGCACTTCGCGGACTGCCTGGCGCTGAGTACGTTCATCACCTCGTAGACCGAGCGAGAGTTGTCCCTGGACCGGAGCATACACATACCGGCGGTCACGACGGCGCAGACGCTCCCGGGATCCCGGTGGGAGTTCCAATCCGCTGATGAGCAAACGGTTTTGTCTTACAGAGAGAGCGTCGGCCCCCAGATCTTGGAGCGTGACCCGTACTTCTCCCAGAAAGATGAGATTGTCCACCGGTTCAGGGATCCCACCGAACCGATCGCTCAACTCCTCCCGCAAATCAGTCAACGTGCCGAGATCGGACGCCGAGGCAATTCGCCGGTGCAGATCGACCCGAGCCGCCTCGTATCCGATGAACCCGGCGGGCACGTGCGCGTCGATACCGAGCTCCACTCTAGGTACCCTTTCGACTCTGACCTCTTCTCCCCTCAAGTGGGCGGCCGCCTCCTGCAGCATCGAGAGGTACATCTCGAAGCCGACGGCGGCGATGTGGCCGGACTGCTCCTCCCCCAGTAGTTCGCCCGCGCCCCGTATCTCCAGATCGCGCATGGCTATCTTGAAGCCTGAGCCCAATTCGGTGTAATCGGCCAGGGTGGAAAGACGGGCCACGGCTTCCTCAGTCAACACGGCTTCGTCGGGGTGGAACAAGAAAGCGTGCGCCACTCGGGACGAGCGACCGATGCGGCCGCGGATCTGATACAGCTGAGCCAGCCCCAACAGGTCGGCCCGCTCCACGATGAGGGTGTTGGCATTGGGGATATCTAGTCCGCTTTCGATGATGGTGGTAGTCACCAGCACGTCGAAATCCCCCCGCAGGAAGTCAAGCATCACGCGCTCAAGATCCTGCTCCGCCATCCGGCCGTGAGCAACGGCGAATCGCACCTGAGGCATCAATTCTCGCAGCCGTGCGGCCGTCTTGTCGATGGACTCTACCCGGTTGTGCAGGTAATAGACCTGACCCCCTCGGTCGATCTCTCGTCCGATGGCCCGCGTGACCATACCCTCGTCATACAGGCCTACGTATGTTTGGATGGGATGTCTGTCTCGCGGAGGGGTCTCGATGATGGTGATGTCCCGCACGCCTGCGAGCGACATCTGCAGGGTGCGCGGGATCGGGGTGGCGCTCAGGGTCAACACGTCGACCTTGACCTTGAGACGGCGTAGGGCCTCTTTTTGAGCGACCCCGAAACGCTGCTCCTCGTCCAAGATGACCAGCCCTAGATCCTTCGGCTCAACGTCTTGGGAGAGCAGGCGGTGGGTACCGATGAGCACGTCTACTTTACCGGCTGCGAAGTCTCTCAAGATGCGCTTCTGTTCTGCCCCCGACCGGAAGCGGGAGATCATCTCCACTTTGACCGGGAACTCCGCGAACCGCTCACGGAACGTCCCGTAATGCTGCTGGGCAAGAATGGTGGTCGGCACCAGCACCATTACCTGTTTCCCGTCCAGAGTAGCTTTGAAGGCGGCTCGAAGGGCCACTTCGGTCTTGCCGTACCCCACATCACCACAGAGCAGCCGATCCATGGGTTGTTGCGACTCCATGTCGTCCTTGACCACGTCTATAGCGCGCTGTTGGTCTTCGGTCTCCTCGTACGGAAAGGCCTTCTCAAAGCGCACCTGCCAGTCGCCGTCCTCCGAAAAGCGATAGCCTTGAGCAGCCTGACGGAGCGCGTACAGGTGCAGGAGTTCGCCCGCCACCTCGCGGGCGGCTTTGCGCACCCGGCTCTTGAGGTTCTCCCAACTCCGGCCGCCGAGCTTTGACAAAGCCGGAGTTGCGCCTCCCGCACCCACGTACCGCATTACCTTGGAGATCTGGTCGTGTGGTACGTAGAGCATGTCTTTGTCTTTGTAGGTTAGGTCGAGATAGTCGCGGGTCACACCAGCCACCGTCTTGGTCGAGATGCCCTCGAAACGACCGACCCCATGGTCTTCGTGCACGATGTAGTCGCCTTTGCGCAGATCGCGAAAACTCGACAGCTCCAGCCCGATCGGCGGCCGACGTACGCCGACGGCTTTGTGCCTCCGCGGAAAGACAAGGGCGTCGGTCAGCAGAGCGAGCTTGAGGTCGGGCATGATGAAGTGCCTGCGGTGCGGCACCGGCAAGAACGATACCCCCGGCCCTTCCTCGATCTCCCCTCCGGCCGCCAGTGTTCCGGCGAGACGCGGTAGCACATATCCCGCCCGTTCTGCTTCTGCCCGCTGCTCAAAGGCGATGACTACCCGATAGCCGTCACCGACCAATCGGCGGATCGCCTCCTCTGCTTCCGAGAGGCTCGTGACCGGCATCTCCGCGCTGGTGGCACGTACGGCCGGACCTGCCTCCTCTTCGAAGGTCGAGGCCAGGCTACTCAGGCTTATCGTAGGGAAGCGCCTGAGATCTGCTTCCACCTGAGACCAAGCCGTATAGGCCCCTTCCGGAACAGTCTCGCCAAGCACGTCGGCCATGTCGCTCTGAAATGATTCGATCCGTGCAACCGCCCTACTAGGATCAGCTCGGACGATATAGGTGTCCTCCGCCAACAACGAGACGACACTGTGCCGCTCCCCGCCCATACCTTCGCCGGCGGCATAGAGAGTGACGGCCTCCAAGGGGCCGAACGACCGTTGCGAATAGGCCGAGAACGAACGGAGACTCTCCACCTCGTCACCCCAGAATTCGATCCGGACAGGATGGGGTTCGGTACTCGGAAACACGTCGATCAATCCACCGCGCACGGAGAACTCGCCCGCGTCCTCCACTTGGTCAACCCGGACGTAGCCCAAATCGACCAGCCGCCGGGGTAGTGTCTCGAAGTCGTACTCTGACCGCACAGTGATGGTTATGGGGCCGACCTCCGGTACGATCACACCTTCCACGAGCGTTGCCGCCTCTACCACTACCACCGCGCCCGTGCGGCCGGCAACACTGCCCGTCCGCAGAGCAGCCACGGCCCGGGCCCGACGACCGGCGACCCGCGGTTGTACCTCGCCCTCCGATCCGTACCAGACCCCGCGTGGGGGTAAATACGTCACCGGACGATCCGCGGAGTAGAGACTGAGTTCGTGTTCGAGATCAAGAGCGACCTCCCGATTCGGAGCCACCACCAGGATGGGGCGCCCACGCCAGGGGGTGCGCTCTAACAGTCCGGCGATCAGGTAGGCCTGCACGAATGAGGGGACGGCCACCTCCAAGCCGTCCTCCGCCCTCCCGCCGACGCCCACGAAAGCGCTTGCTGTGGCTATGATGTGCTCGAAAGGCGCGTAACCGCGCAGCCGGTCGATCAAACGGGACATGGAGCGCCGCCCCGCGCGGTCAACCACTCATCCGCGAGATCAGCTGCGCGCTCTATGAGCCCGATCACCTCATCGCGGGGCTCGCTGAAGGGGGCCAACACGTGATCGATGAGGGGTCCTCCATCGCGCTCGGGCCGGCCTACGCCCACCCGTAGCCGCCAGAAATCCCGCGACCCCAAGTGCTGTTCCAGACTGCGAAGACCATTATGCCCCCCCAGGCCCTGCCCTTCTTTCAGGCGCACCTGGCCAAAGGGCAGTTCAACCTCATCGTGGATCACGAGTATCCGAGTCACCGGGACCTTGTATTTGCGGACCGCCTCCGCAGCAGCTTTTCCCGACAGGTTCATGAAGGTCATGGGTAGCAAGAGCAGCACGCGCGCGCCACACATGGCCCCTTCGCCCACCAATCCCCGAAAACGTGCACGGAGGCGGGGAAGCCCGTGACGCCTCCGCAGTTCCTCGCCCACCATGAACCCGATGTTGTGGCGGTGGTACTGATATTCTGGGCCAGGGTTGCCCAGAGCGACGATCAGGTAGATCGGTTCGGCGTCCACCCCTCCGCGGAACTACTCCTCGCTTGTCGGCTCGCCGACCACCTCGGCCTCGACCGGAATCTCTTCCTCCTCGACGGCAGCGGCCTCGCGCTCCACCCGCGGCGGCACCAAGGCCACCAAGAGATCGTCCGGATCATCAACGATGGTCACACCGGCAGGCGCCGTCAACGCCCCGATCATCAGCTGGTCGCCGACAAGCAGGCTGCTCACGTCGAGTTCAAGCACCGAGGGTATGTCGCCGGGGAGGCCCCTCACAGTCACCTCTCGCCGCTCCCACTCGATGATGCCACCGTCGGCCAGGCCGGCGGGGGTACCGATACCTTCCACCCCTACAAGGGCTTCGACTTCCAGCGTCAGGTCGACTTCGTGCAGATCAACGTGCAAGACCTGCCGTTTGGTCGGATGGAACTGGAGTTGCTTCACCATGGCATAGCGCTTGGCTTTGCTTTTGCTCTTGCTCTTAGAGCCGCCCTTCCCTTCTCCGGCCGCCTTGACGAAATCGAGCTCGAGGACGACGTTCTGGCCGTGACTCATGGCCTCCCTGAGATCCTCTAGGGCAACAGAGAGGGCGGTTGGTTCCTTGCCCTTGCCGTAGCTTACGCCGGGGATCAGCCCCTTCGCACGCAGTCGACGGGCCGGGCCGTTACCGGTCTCTTCGCGCTCCTCTACCTTGAGCTTGATGGTCTCCATGTGTCTCTCCTCGAACCTCAGCCTTTGGAAGTCGCTCCGGCCGAGCGCGTCCTTAGAACAGCTGGTTTTCTCCCTGGAATAGCCCGCTCACCGATTCGTCGGTAAACACGTGCCTGATGGTATCCGCCAGAATACCGGCGGTGGATAGTACCACAATCTTGCTGCGGTCCACGTCTTCGCGTAGCGGGATCGTGTCGGTCACCACCACTTCTTTGAGCCCAGAAGCCGCTATACGTTCGTACGCGGGGTCGGAGAGCACGGGATGGCTGCAGGCTGCGTATACGGCCTTCGCCCCTTTGTCGAGCAGAGCCTGCACGCCGTTCACCAAAGTACCGCCTGTATCGATGATATCGTCTACGATGACCGCGGTCTTGCCTTCGACTTCGCCTATGACGTACATGACCCGGGACACATTGTGCTCAGGCCTGAGTTTAGACAGTACGGCCACCGCGCAACCCAGGCGGTCGGCCATGCGTTTGGCCGTCTTCATACCACCCGCGTCGGGGGAGACCACCACCATGTCCTCGAGTCCCTTGAGCTTGAAGTAGTCGGCGATCATGGAGAGCGCGGTCATGTGATCGACCGGGATGGTGAAGAAGCCCTGGATCTGTCCGGCGTGAAGGTCCATGGTCAGGACCCGGTCGATGCCGACCGACTCGAGTGCGCGGGCGACCACCCGGGCGGTGATCGGCTCTCGGGGAGCCGATTTCTTGTCCTGGCGGGCGTAGCCGAACCAGGGCAGGACGGCGATGATCCGATGTGCTGAGGCCAGTCGCGCCGCCTGGATCATGATAAGAAGCTCCATAAGGTTCTCATTCACCGGACGACAGGTCGGTTGGATGATGAACACGTCGGCCCCGCGGATGCTTTCCCCGTACTTCACATAGATCTCGCCATCGGCGAATGTCTTGATCTCTACTCGTCCCAGTTCGATGCCGAGTTTCTCGGCCACGCTGCGGCTGAGTTCCGGGTTACCCCTACCCGAGAAGACCATCAGCGAACGCTCCGGGGTCATCCGCGCGCAGCGGCGCGGTTCCCAATCTCCCATGCCCGGCTCCTCCTTCTGCCTCTTACACCATCGCGTACGGTATCACTGTCGGCCTACACCTGTCTGCCCTTAGCAACTGCGGCGACTGGCCATGAAGATCTCGGCCTGGGCCAACTCCGCCTGCGAGTTCACCCCCAGCACCAGCGAGGCGTCGGCGACCTTCGACGCCGCCACCTTTTCTGCCCGCCCTCGCAGCCCAGCTATCACGTCCGTCAGGTATACCTCCTGCTGGTCATTGTCGACACCGACCCCAGACAGTATCTCCAGAGTCGGTCCTGCCGGCAACACATACATGCCGCTGTTGACCTCACACACAGTCAGCTCCTCTGGAGTCGCATCCCGATGCTCGACGATGCGCAGCACCGACCCATCGGTTCCCCGGATGACACGGCCATATCCGGTCGGATCCTCCAGTTCCATGGTCAAGACCGTGGCCGCCGCTCCCGACCGCTCGTGATCCGCCACTAGGGCTCGAAGCGCCGCGCCCGTCACCAGGGGCGTATCGCCCGGCAAGACGAGCATCGGACCCGGCGAAATCAGGTCGGAAGCAGCAAGAACGGCATGACCGGTACCCAGTTGTCGCTCTTGGACGGCGACCATGCATCCGTCCGGCAACCACGGCAATACCTGTTCGTGACCATGCCCGACCACCACTACCGTGCGCTCCGCCTCAACGGCCCGGGCTGCGTCCAAAACCCACACCAGCATCGGTTGGCCGCACACTGTGTGGAGCACTTTGGGTAGCGTCGACCTCATGCGTTTTCCCTGACCTGCGGCCAGTATGACGACGCTGCCGATGCGCGGGGTCAAGCCTGCCTATACCTCTGGAAGGTATTTGACAAAAAGGGAAGCTGGGGCGGCAGGATTCGAACCTACGCATCACGGGACCAAAACCCGTTGCCTTACCACTTGGCCACGCCCCATCGCTTCCGGCCTCGAGGTCGTGCCCCAAGAACGCTCGAAGTATAGGTCAGGCACGTATAAGGGTCAAGATGACTGTGTCTGGACCAAGCGCCGGCCACGGGTAGAAAGATCCTGCCGCCCGGCAAACGCAAGCCGGCCGGTTTTACTTAGAGCCGGCCGGTGAGACTTAGAACCGGCCGGTGAGACTTGGAGCCAGCCGTCGAGACTAAGAGCCGGCCGCCAAGACTAAGGGCCGGCCGTCGTGCCGATGACAGTCACCACCCGCGCCCGCAGGCCGCGTGCGACCAGCCGCTCCGCCAGATCGTTGGCCGCAGCTCTCGAGTCGCAGGGAGCGAACAGGGTGGGCCCCGACCCGCTCATGAGAGCGCCGAGCGCCCCTTCTCGCAGTAGAAGGTCCCGCTCATCGGCCAGCGAGGGCAGGATGTGAAAGCTAGCCTGTTCTAGATCGTTCTCTAGTAGACGCGCCACCTGCGCAGCGTCCTTCACCTCCCGCCAACGCGCCTCGGCTTGAAGGGCGCGGTGGTCAAAAAACGCCTTCGTGGCCAATGGGCGCAGGGAATCAAAGGAGCGATAGACTCGGGCGGTGGACAGCATCCTGTCGAACGTGACCAGAACGAGCCGGAGTCGGGGCAACTCAAGGGGCTCCAGTACCTCCCCTATCCCCCGGCCCATGGCCGGGAGCGGATCGAGGAAGAAGGCCATATCGGCCCCAAGTCCGCGGGCAATGACCGAGAGATCGTCCCGCCCGAGCGCCGGACCGCCGGCCTCGACGATCGCCTGCGACCCGGCGACGAGAGCCGCTGCTGCGTCGGAGCTACCGCCTCCCAGACCGGCTCCGTACGGAATACGCTTGTGAATGACCACCCGACCGCTGAGCGCCCACCCACTGTGACGCTCCAGCGCGCGAAGGGCCTGAGTCGCCAGGTTCTTCTCTCCCGTCGCGGTTATGCAATCTACCTGCAGCGCGCCGGAGGTTCCAAGGGCAGCCTGGGCCTCCAGAGAGAACTCCAACTCGTCATAGAGGTCAATAGGGGCGAATACCGTGAAGACCTCGTGGTAACCCGTCTCATCCTTGGGTCCCACCAGGAGACACAGGTTCACCTTGGCGGGAGTCCGTATCGTTCGATTCACACGCGCCGTTCCCTCCGCGGAGCGATGACTGCGACCAACACGAATAACAGTGTAACGCGTGCATCCCGCCAAAACCCATGGTTTGAACCAGATGGATCGAGAACGAGACCTATTCGCACTACAGTTCGACCCAGACGGGATCAGCCGTGGAACGATAACGGGCGCCTATCGGGGCATGTTCATTGGCGCCGCTCCTAGCGCGACCAAAACGTCCTTGTGAACGGAAGTAGGACCGCGAGCAGCTCCAGCCGGCCGACGAGCATCATAACGATCAGAACCACCTTACCGAAGGGGGCGATGAGCGCGAAGTTGGACATCGGACCAACCAATTCCAATCCCGGCCCCACGTTGTTCAAAGTCGTGGCCACAGCAGTGCCGGCGGTTACCAGACCAACACCGGTGGTCGCCACCAACAGAGTCCCGATGACGTAGACCGCTATGTAGAGCACAAAAAACCCCAAAACGCCGGTCATGATGTGGCCGGGGACCACCCTCCGTCCCAGTTTGACCGGTATCACAGCGTCCGGGTGCGACGCCTGTGAGAGCACCCTCTTCGCGTTTTTGGCAAGCAGGAGGAAGCGCACTACCTTCATGCCGCCTGCGGTGGATCCGGCACAGCCTCCCACGAACATCAGCAGCACGAGCACCATCTTCGCAAAGGTGTTCCACGTGTCGAAGTCGGCGCTGACGAAACCTGTGGTGGTCTGGACGGATACCACCTGAAAGAGCGATTCACGCAGAGCGTGCGGCAGGCTGCCGTGCGACTTGGCGAGCATGAGGCTGGCTGCGATCAGTAAGGTCGAGACTGCCAGGACGCCGATATACAGACGGAACTCAGGATCACGCAGAAACGCCCGTCTTCGTCCCTTTAGAAATGCGTAGTACAGGGCGAAGTTGCCGCCCGCCAGCACCATGAACACGACGAGAACGAGCTCCACAGACCAACTGTCGTACGTGGCGATGGAGGCCGCCTCAGGGGAGAAGCCTCCGGTAGCCATGGTGCCAAAGGCATGCGTGACGGCGCTGAAAGGCCCCAACCCCACAGCCATAAGTACGAAGACCAGCACCACGGTCATACCGACGTAGATCAGCCACAGATTCTTCGCGGTGTCTCTCAGCCGGGGAGTGAGCCGCTCAGTGGACGGGCCGGGAGACTCAGCAGCGAAAAGGCGAATAGCCCCACCGCCGGTGGGCGGCAGCAGGGCGATGAAAAGTACCACTATGCCCATACCCCCGTACCAGTGAGTAAGACTCCGCCAGAACATGATCCCGTGCGGTTGTGCGTAGTCGGTGAGGACGCTGGCGCCCGTCGTGGTGAAACCCGACATCGTCTCGAATAGAGCATCAATAGGGCCGAGTGTCCCCGTAAGAACGAAGGGCACGGCCCCCAGCGCGGTGGCCAATACCCACGAAGCAGTCGCTCCTACAAAACCTTCCCGCAGGCCCACGTACGAGTATCGGGCCCCACGCGTGTAGAAATACGCAGGTACCCCGATCACTAGGCAAACCACCGCCGAGACAAGCATGCCCGCGAGGTCGGGATCACCGTAGACGACCGAAACAACACCGGAGACGACCATGCCCACGCCGACGACGATGGCGACAACCGCCATCAGAAAAGACAGGAAGCGGAGGTTCATCGCTTCGTCCGCGGCGCGAAAAGCTTCTCCACGCCGCGGACGGCTTTGGGAAGCGCAAAGACCACGGCGACATCACCCTCGACCGGTTCGGTCCGGCCGTCAGGGACCCCGACTCTGTCTTCGTGTACGAGGGCGCCTACGATCGCTCCCTCGGGGAACTCCACGTCGGCCAGTCTGCGACCACACACCGGACTCGTGGCCTTGACCTCGAACTCGAGTACCTCTCCGGACAACTTGTCCAACACGGCTGCGCTGACCACGACGCCTGCCCGTACGAACCGCAAGATGGCCGAGGCCGTCATGCGCCGTGGACTGAGGGCCACGTCGACACCGACGCTCTCCAGAATTCGGGAGAACTCGCTACGTTCGACGATGGAAATGGTCCTCTTGGCTCCAAGTTGCTTGGCCAACAGGGCCGTGAGGATGTTCAGGCGATCGTCCCCCGTGGCGGCCACGAAGAGATCGGCTCCCTCCACTCCCTCGCGTATCAGCACCGCTTCGTCGATTCCCTCGTCATGGATGACCAGCGAACGGCGTAGAGTCCCCGCAGCGATGGCCGCTCGATCGACGTCTTTCTCGAAGACCGTCAGGCGAACACGCCGCTCTTCCAGGCCGAGTGCTACGCGCACCCCGATCTCTCCACAGCCCATTAGGATGGCTCTTTTCGGGACCCCGTGTTGCCCGGTCAGACGCCCGGCGGCGACAATAGTCGCCTCTGCTTCGCCGGTCAGAAACACCCGGTCTCGCGCCTCGAGCATGGAGTCGCCCCGAGGAACGCTGAGTTGCCCGTCACGCAGAATGGCTGTCACGAGTACCCCCTCGGGGAGTCTGAGGGCGCGGAGCGGTATCCCCAAAACGCTGCTCGCCGGGTCGACCTGCACTTCGACCATCGACACTTGGTCATGCGCGAACATCTCCACGTCAAGAGCTCCAGGGAGCAGAGCCAACTTGACTACCTCGTCGGCCACCGCCGACTCGGGCCGGATGACGTGATTGACCCCCGCAAAACCCGGGGCGAGACCGCCGACGTCATCTACGTACTCCTGGTTGCGAACGCGCGCGACGGTCTGGGGGACTCCGATCTGCTTCGCCGCCATGCAGGCGATCATGTTGACCTCGTCAGAGTCGGTCACAGCAATCAGGAGATCAGCCCGGTCCACTCCGACCTGCGCCAAGGTGATGCGGCTCGCTCCGTTACCGGTGACTGCAAGAACATCGAGTTCTTCGCCCGCCCTTCGGCAGATTTCGGGGTCACGATCGACAACAGCCACCTCGTGCCCTTCCCGGCTCAGGATGGCCGCGATGTGGAATCCCACCTCACCGGCTCCGACTACTACAGCGTACATGGCTCTTAGCATAGCAGTGCCGGTCCGTCCTGCGCGCCGGTTTGCCAGGGTTCAAATGAAGGAGGAATCAGGCCCAGTCAAACTCCGGGCTCAAGGGAGACAAAGGCCGCCGATACGGCTACACGAAGACGGCGCCCCCATCTACGATCAGCAATTGCCCCGTGATCATGTCGGAAGCTTCGGAGGCCAAGAAGACGGCAGCACCCACCAGATCCTCCGGCTCCTCCCGTCGCTTAATGCATTGTCCGGCGATGGTGGCCGCAAATAACCGCTCGCTCTCTGACTGCAGAAGGGCGGCCTCCGTGGCTGTCAGTCCTGGGGCGATCGAGTTGGCGCAGATGCCGGAGGGGCCCAGCGCCCGAGCCAGGACCTGCGTTATCTGGTGGACCGCCGCTTTGCTGCAGGCGTAGGGTAGTAGCGTCTCCGACGGGGGGAGCCGGCATATATCGGAGGCAATATTGATGATCTTTCCTCGGCGCTTTTCTTCCATTAGAGGAGCGACGGCCTTACACATGAGCCAGGTACCGCGTACGTTGATTTGGAAGAACGTGTCCCACAGTTTGACATCCCAGTCGTACCAGGGACGTGGCTCGATACCGTAGCTGAGTGCGGCGTTGTTCAGGAGGATGTCGGCCCCTCCGTAAAGAGCCAGGGCCTTCTCAGCGACTGCAGACGTCGCCTCCTCGTCCCTAATATCAGTCTCCATGGCCGCAGCCGACCCACCCTCAGCACGTATCTCCTCCGCGGTCTTCTCCGCCCGCTCTAG
>JAXGNF010000017.1:0-15733 GCA_040768135.1 Thermoleophilia bacterium
TCTGGCGGCGACCATTTTTTGGGCGCTACACATTCTAGGGATCGACTATGCTTCGACCCGGATCAGTGCATTCGCTTTGGTGCAGCTGCAGATGGTGGTGTGCGCGATCCTCTGCCTGGCATGGGCAGCCGTATTCGAGCAACCCCTCCTGTTGCCCAGCTTGAAGGCGACGGGGATAGTGTTATGGACGGGAGTGATGGGGGGTCTGGTCGCCTATTTGCTCATGGTCTTAGGGCAGCGGCATACACCGCCGGTACTTGCCGGAGTGCTGATGAATCTGGAGGGGGTATTTGCCCTTGCAACCTCAATGATCGTGGGGTACGACGTACTTACCGTCCGGACGCTCGCCGGTTTCCTGCTGGTATTCGCCGGGACTACAGTAGCCCATCTGGGTACAAAGAAGGCGCCGAAGCTGGCCGCTGGGCCGGCTCCTCCTGGGCCGTGAATCTGAGTCCGGCGACGCCCAGCGCAATACGTGGCCCGCAAGCCGGAAAAAGGGTGTGAGGCGGCTTCGCCATCCATGAAGTGAGGCAAGAGGGCCGAGAGGAGCAGTCTTCTCACCCCGACGGGCGGAACATGGATTAACCGAGGAGTAGACGGTGGTCCCACTTGCCCGCCGGCGTATTGTCCAAGCTCAGGATCAGATCACCCGGCGCGCTTGTTCTTGCTGCCGGGTACGTGCGCGCGGACGTCAGGATGCTTTCGCCACTCTGTCGATGAACCGCTCTACCTGGTCGGCTATGGTCGGGTAGCTGTCATCCGGTGATTTTCGCAGCGAGCGGGGCAGGTGTAATGAGTGGTCGCCTCCCTCGACCACATAGAGTTCACCCGGGTGATCGAGGCCGGCGAGCACGGGACGGAGCAGCTGTGGGTCACACAGAGGGTCGCGCGTGCCGGAGAAGAACAGGCTTGGTATGGCGATTCTACGCAGCGGCTCAAGGTGCAGCTGCTCCTTGCGACCCGGGGAGTGTAAAGGATATACAAGTAGGATGAGGCCGGCTGCCGGCAGCCCTCCTTCATCGAGTCCTCGGGAGACCAGCTCGGCTGCGGTCCGTGCTCCCAACGACTTACCGCCCAAGAAGATGGGTCTCCCCGGCCCAGCGAGTTCGATTTCGATATGTTTGTGGACCGTGCTCATGGTGTCTTCAAGCACTGCACGAGGGTCTGGGGATGATGCGCCCCGTTGCGCAAACGGGAAGTTGAAGCGCACGACCGAGGCCAAGCGTTTCTCACTTAACCTTTCGGCCAGATAGGCCAGCAGGGGGAATTCGAGGTTATTGGTCGAGCCGTGGGCGAGGATGAGGACCGGCGTCAGGGGTTGGATCTCGGCCGGTGAGTCGATCTTCACCGTGACGTCTACTTGGCCGGGCACCGGGAGTTGCAAGACTCGCGTGACGGGTTCTGACATGGGTAGTCTCCTTGTTCGGTTTCGCCGCTTGAAACAGGGCAAAACAGAGAACTATTGTAATATACGACCATATGCCGCCAAGGAGGACGGATTGGAACGCATACTCGGCAACCTAGACAAGGCGAAGCTGAAGCTGGACGAGGCCTTCTTCTATCTAGACGAGATCGAGGAGCTGATTCAGGAAGACGGACTGAGCGAGACGGCGGGCGCCAAGGTGGCTCAAGCGACAGAGCGGCTGACCACCGAGCTATCCGCTCTCGGTGGCAAGGTCTCCGAATTGCGGGATATTCTGCGGGCGCTTGATGAGCAGCAGGACGGTACGGGCGTCGCTGAGTAGTGGGCATCGACGATTAGCGGCCGGCGCCGATCCGCAGGGGTAGCCGCTGTGCGTATGCGGCCGGCCGTCGTGACTCCGGTCGGCGGGACCACCTCCGCCTGGTGGGCCGAGTCCGAGCCTTTTTCGGTTCAGCGACCCTCATGATGTTCGGGGATGTACTCCTCCATCACCGGAAAATCCCGGAGTTCTTTGTCGATGGCGGCCCGCATGAACGAATCGACCCACCAAAACACGTTCTGAGCGCGTACGTTTCGACGGAGGGACTTCATCCGGTATCGCCGCTCCGCATGCTCCATGCGAAAGGCGTTGTAAACCGCGTCGGCGGTTTGCTCGACGTCGTAAGGGTTGACAACGAGGGCCGCCCGGCCCAACTGGGCTGCGGCGCCCGCGAACTGGCTGAGGACCAGCGTCGCATCTTCGTCAACGTTGCAGGCACAGAACTCCTTGACGACTAGGTTCATGCCGTCCTTAAGAGGAGTGATAAGGGCGATATCGGCCGCACGGTAAAAGGCCAGCAGCTCGGTGGTGGACAGGCTGCGATAGAGATAGTGCACAGGTGTCCAACCGAGTTCTCCATAGAGTCCGTTTATGCGGCCCACCAGACGCTCGATCTCCAAACGGAGCCCGTCGTACTCGGGGATACCTTCCCGACTGGGAATCACCACCTGCGCCAGATGGATCCGTCCGCGCACCTCGGGAAAACGCTGCAAAAGATCAGCGAAGGCCTGCAGGCGCTCGGGAATGCCCTTCGTGTAATCGAGTCGGTCGAGACCCAGTACGATCTGTCTGCCTCTGTACGAATCGCGAATGGACCGAAGTCGTTCTTCGACCTCGGGAGTTGTCGCCGAACGGGCGAACGCATTGGCGTCTATGCCGATGGGGAAGTTGCCCGCCCGCATCTCACGCTCGCCGATCTTCACGACATGAAGGTTGCCCTCGACCCGCACCCGCGTGTTCTTCATGAGGGTCCGTACGCACTGGATGAAGTTGCGTCGGTCACGCTGCGTCTGGAATCCGACTAGGTCATATGCAAGGAGAGAGGTGAGGACTGCGGTCCGTTCCGGTAGCTTCATGAAGATGTCAGGAGCCGGAAACGGGATGTGGAGAAAGAAGGCCAAGTCGGCTACTGAGCCTCTCTCCCGCATATGATGGGCCACGTCCATCAACTGATAATCGTGGACCCAGACGAAGTCGTCGGGACCGCTTTCCTCGGCCAGAGAGTCTGCGAACCTGCGGTTGACCTTCACGTACGTGTGCCAGTATTCGGGGTTGAACTGGCAACGAGATTGTAGATCGTGGAAGAGAGGCCAGATGGTTTCGTTCGAATACCCGTGATAATAGCGGTCGATCTCCTCCTGGGTGAGCGAAATGGGCTTAAGGATATAGCCGGCTTCTCGAGAAGCCCCCCGGAAGATATCGTCAATGTCGGGCACCTCCTCGGTTGTCCCCGACCACCCGATCCAAATGCCCCCTCTATCGCGCAGCACCGGCAGGAGCGCCGTAACTAGGCCACCTGAGCCCGGTTTTAGAGTCCACTTGTCCCGGGCATTGTTCTCGAGGATGTACGGGAGCCGGTTTGAGACAACAATGAGTCTTTTAGTTCGTTCCTCAGTCACCTGTCCTCCTCGGGTTCGTTGACGGCAGGTCGATCTTGCAGGAGTCGGTTGGCCGCTCCGGGGACCCGGTCTAACCCAGTTCGATGCGATCTTCGTTGCCGTGGGTCAGGGCCACCATGATCGTAAGATACTCGCGTAGATGTCGGGTGATGAGGAAGCTCTGGCGCACGAGCTCTCGCGCGTTTTGGCCTATTTGGCCCATGCGGTGATGTTCGCTCAGTAGATAACGGATTCGCATTGCGGCGCCCTCCGGGGTGTCAACCAAAAAGCCGGTGCGATGGTTGACCAGTTGCAGCCTTATTCCCCCGGTATTGCCTCCTATGACTGGTTTGCCCTTCCACATGGCCTCGGTGACGGTGAGCCCGAATCCTTCGCGCAGAGACTTCTGTAGCACGATGTCGGCTCCCGTCTGCAGGGCGTTGATGGTCCGGTCACTGTAGTGGCCGGACGAGAGCACGTGAATGTCGGGGTCGTCCTTCGCAGCTTCACGCACGTCTTTCACAACCAGCTCGCCTTCGGGGTCGTCGGCCGCGCCTCCTCCCGCCAAGACCAACTGCAGCCCAGGGACAAAGTCTTTGGCCAGTCGGTAGGCCTGAATGACTCCCAAAGGATCTTTGAACCGGTCAAAACGCGATACCTGCAACACCATCGGTCGTTGAGGGTCGATCCCGAACTCCTCAAGCACCTGGGTCACGGTGGCGGGTTCAAGGGGCAGGTTCTTCTCGCTCAGGGGGTCGATGCTGGGGGGGATGAGGTAGACGGGGTGCGGCATGGCCTGCGCGAAAGCGTCGAGCGAAAAGACCGACGCATCGTAGTCCAGGAGAAACTGACGGACATACTTCCAAACGGGACGGTAGGGATGGCTTAGGTCAATGTGGCACCGCCATATCCATTTGCCGCGTCTACTCCCGCAGTGGCCGAGGAGCGGCGCAGGCTGCGGGTCGTGGATGAACACCACGTCGGCCTCCTCAAGGATGGGACGGAGGCGGTCAGCATTCAAGGCGTTTACGTCTTCATACGCCTTCAGAAGCGCAGGCGCGATCTCCAGTCTCCTTCCCTGTAACGCATTGTGGAAAGACTTGGTGCAGGAAAAGAAATCATCGTTCCCTTCGATGACTTCCCAACCGGCATCTAGTCCCAGTTCCTGCATCAGAGGGACCATCGCCTCCAGTATCTCGGCCACGCCGCCGCCCTTGCGGGTCGAGTTCACGTGGATGACCTTGAGCCCAGTCAGGAGCCCGGCAAGCTGACGGAGTTGTTCGATGGCGTCCAAACCGGCCTGCTCGGCATAACGCTCCAGAAGCCCGCCGGTTTGTGGCGTGGGTGAGAGGGGGCTCATAACTGATCCTCCCCGAGGATAATATCGGGCGTCTCCTCGGCCTCCGGGCCGAAGTAAGAGGAGAACACGGCAATGAGGCGCTCCCTCAAACTCAGTAGCGATTCGAAGTAGGGGTCGATCCCGGCCAAGGCTTCACACAGGCCGTGGTACTCCTCGCTCAGTCCAAGGAGCCACGCGCGAAAATCGTCGACGGCGATGGGTTCTCTTCTGCGGGCGTCGATGAAGTGATAGAAGATGCTTCCCAAGGACAGATGTGGCAAGGCGTCCAGAAGTTCCCGCGGATGGGAAAGACGCCTGTGGGTGTCGAACACCACGATGACTGAGCGGGCGAAGTGGAACTGCTGATCGGCTCGGGCGAACAGCATCGTCTCGGTCTCGTCGCACCTCTCATCGATGACCTCGACCAGCTCCCGGCGGAGTTCCTCCAAATCGTGGAAGTCGGCCGGGTCGATGACGGCCAGACGCTCGGCGGCCGTGCCGTCATGCAGGCTGTGATAGCACCACGTGGCGAAGTCGTTGTTGTATTCGCGGTCGACGAACTGAGGACGGAGGAGCGTCCCCCAGAAATGATGGTAGATGCATCCTGGGTGGACATCGCGCAGGATATCGCGTAACTCCCGAAGCGTTTGAGCGCGTCGTCCGGTTGCCACGATGGCCAGTGCACAGTCTTTGATCGCGAAGTCGATCATGCGACATGCCTCCTTGCCGTGGTGGTAAGTCTATAGTGCCTCAAGGGGTTTGTCCCCTTTCTTTACTGCAAAAATGCGGAGGAACTCCGTCACTTGGGCCGGGTCATCAAGGCGGTAACGTGCTCGGGTGGCTCGGGTATAATCGCCCACTATCACACCTAAACCCCATCTGTCCACGGCTGCGAACATGTCCTCATCGGTCAGGTCGTCTCCTACACAGATAGGGCAGATCTCCTCACGCCGCAGGCGCAATTGTCCCAGAATCCACACCACGGCCCTGCCTTTGTCCCAAGGGAGATGCGGTCTTAGCTCATGCACCAATTTGCCTCTGGTGAGCTTCAAGCTGGGGGCTGAACCGGCTACTTCGTGGACAATGCGCTCGACCAAAGGACGTTGACCTTCGGCCACCAGCCTGTAATGCACGGATAGTGAGGTGCCCTTAGTCTCGACGACTACCCCTGCGATGGAGCGGAGACGACGTTCGAGATCGTACGATGCAGTCTCCAACTCAAGTCGCTCCTGGAGGCCTCCCACCTCAAGTTCCACGCCTGAATGAGGAGGACCGGCAATACGGTAGCCGTGGTCACCGGCGTAATAGAGGTCGTCTAGGTCGACTCTGCGGCGTAGGTCGTTGAGATCTCTGCCCGAAACCACTCCGACCACGTGGTCGGCAGCCAGTTCACGCAGGACCTCGCGCACGGGCTCTGGCATCATCGCCATGTCGGGACGGGGGACAATGGGCGCTATTGTTCCGTCAAAATCAAGGAAGAAAGCGGTTGAGCGACCCGCGATCGTCTTCTCGATGTCGGGTAGGTTTTCTAAGGCCTGAGGAAGACCGGCATCCGTCACGCGTACTCCTTCGCTCCTATCCGGTCGCCGAAGTTCAACATCCTGGTTGGGTTTCGGCACGACCGTTAATCTGCTCTTACCCGCTCAGCGGATGAATGATGTATGATGAAACGGCATCGATAGGAAGCTCTCCCCGCGACGTGCAGAGTGCTTCACTAACTCGTCCGTCCGCAGGTGCATCCGAACGCATGCGGCTCTGTCATTGTGATCTGTGGAGGACCTGATGAGCACTGCGAGACTGTACGTCGGCAACCTGTCCTACGGCACCACCAAAGAAACCCTCGAGAAGACCTTCGCCCAATATGGGGAAGTGGTCGCTGTGAACGTTATCACCGATCGGCAGACGGGGCGACCCAAAGGCTTCGCCTTCGTCGAGATGAGCAACACCGAAGAGGCCGAAGCTGCCAAGGCTGCCATGAACGGCACTGAGCTCGATGGTCGCACCCTCAATGTAGATAATGCCCGCGAGCAGGAGCAGCGTAGGCCGGGCGGTTTTGGCGGCGGTCGTGGCGGTTACGGGGGCGGCGGTTACGGAGGTGGCGGCGGTTACGGGGGCGGCGGCGGTTACGGGGGAGGCCGGGGCGAAGGTTCACGCTGGTAGAACGCAGTCCGACGCCTTACGGACCGGACGACCGATCGCACGATCGTAGATAGATGATCCGGGGAAAGGGGCGCCCTGGGCGCCCCTTTCTTCATGTTGCGGCTTCGCAGATCTGATGGGGAAGTGTGCTCAGGAAGTCGGGACGCGCCCTGGGGCTGGAGGGGGCCCCGAGCATCTTTCCACGGCGATCGGGAGAGGTTCCCACCGCATAGTCGTTCACGCATCAAGCGAGGCCGACAACTCCTCTGCATCACTCGTGGGTGGCAGGCACGTGGAGCCGCGGCAGAGCCAGGCAGTCGCAACCGTGTCAGAGGCGGGCTCGCGCCTCTCCAACAGGGGGACGATGGTTTCTGCACCGGGAGGACGGGCGGCGACGATCAACGCTGGGCGGAAGGATGATCGCGCTACTGACAGAAGTTCGAGGGCCGCAGCCGTGGAGAGGTCGCCAACCACGGCAAGTCCGCTCGTACCGTTTGCGGCAAGGTGGAATGCCGAGAGCCATTGGCCGAACATCGCGGGAGCGCGGGTCACGAAAGCCGTGACGGTAGCGAGTGTCTCGTGGGCGAGTGCGGAGTAGCGCACCTCACCTGTGTAGGCCGCCATCTTCAACAACACCGTAGCGGTCAGGGAGTTGCCGCAGGGGGTGGGGCTGTCATGAAGAGAACGAGGCCGAACTACGAGGGCCTCATGGTCATCACTTGTATCGTGGAAGCCGCCGGAGGGCCGGCGGAAATGTTCGATCATGGTGTCGGTAAGGCCTTGGGCTAACGCGAACCACTTCTCTGAGAACGTGCACTGGTAGAGGGCCAGGAGCCCATCAACGACGCAGGCATAGTCCTCCAAGAAACCGTTACCGTGGGCGTGACCGTCTTTCCAGACGTGAATTAGACGATGGTCGGTATCGACCAATTCCTCTGCGATGAACCGGGCGTTCGCGATGGCCATCTCTCGGTAGTGATCGGAGGTGGACATGGAGGTAGAGGCGGCCTCGGCCAAAGCCGCGAGGGTAAGGCCGTTCCAGCCGGCAAGGACTTTCTCGTCCCGCGCGGGGCGAGGGCGTTTTTCTCGGGCACTCAGCAATTTGATCCGAGCCTGTTCCAGAAGTGCGTGCGACTGCTCCAGAACTCCGCCGGTGGGCGCGATCCGGTTGTCCGTCGCTTGGCCTTGCCTTAATATCTCGTGGAGGATGTTGGCTCCTTCGAAGTTACCGTCTGCCGTGACTCCATACGAGGAGACCATGAACTCGGCCTCTTCGGGCCCCAAGACTTCTTGGATCTGCTCGAGCGTCCACACGTAGAAAGCGCCTTCTTTGCCCTCTGAGTCCGCGTCTTCAGCGCTGAAGAACCCCCCTTGAGGGTGACGCATGTCTCGGATCAGATAGTCAAGAGTCTGCTCGACCACCCGCCGATAGTGAGGATTTCCCAAGAGCAGCCACGCATGTAGGTAACAGCGGGCCAACTGGGCGTTGTCGTAGAGCATCTTCTCGAAGTGGGGCACCAACCAGCGGTCGTCGGTGGAGTACCGGTGGAACCCTCCGCCCAGATGGTCGTACATGCCTCCTGCAGCCATGGCGTCGAGGGTGAGTCCGATGTGGGAGGCTAGATCTGGGCGCGGCGAGACTGTCTGTTGAGCGAGAAGAAAGTCCAACACCATGGGCTGGGGGAACTTGGGGGCTTCTCCCCATCCGCCGTACAGTGGGTCGAAGGAGTCGCGCAGCCGATCGGTGACTTCGTCGAGAAGCTGGGGCTGAGGTGCTTTCGGATCCGGCCCTTCGTTCTCTCGGCCCAAATGCTCTAGAAGGCGGGCGGCCGTCTGAACGATGTCGCCACGTCGTCCGCTCCACGCGGAAGTGATCGCTTCCAGTACCTGCAAGAACGAAGGCATACCGAACCGGGGAGAGGGCGGGTAATAGGTTCCCCCGTAGAAGGGAGCCCCCTCGGGTGTGAGCCAAACGCTGAGCGGCCACCCTCCTCGTCCGGTCATAGAGGTGACTGCCTGCATGTAGAGGGCGTCAAGATCGGGTCGTTCTTCACGGTCGACTTTGATGTTGATGAAGTGGCGGTTCAAGTAGTCTGCCGTCCTCCGGTCGGTGAACGACTCCCGTTCCATGACGTGGCACCAATGACAGGCGGAGTAGCCGATACTGAGGAATATGGGTTTGTCTTCTCGGCGGGCCCGCTCCAAAGCTTTCTCACCCCAGGGGTACCAGTCGACGGGGTTGTCTGCGTGTTGCAAGAGGTAAGGACTGGACTCGCCGGATAAGTAGTTGGGCACGCTTGTCTCCTTTAGAAAGAGGTCTTCATGGGCGTGTTTCCCTCTTGGCCCGACTTGTATACAATGGATTCGGTAGCGGAGCAGATGTGCGGGAAATGAACGGGGTGCCAATGCCTAGATTCCTCAAGCGGAAGTCACATCGTGTCTGGCTGGACGTCGTGGTATTGATCGTGCTGGCCTTGGTCATCATCCTCGTACTTGAGCTCACAGGGACTACCCACATCTTCACCTGAGGAGGCATGCCATGCAGAGGGCAAGCGATGTGATCGGGCGCTCGGTGGTCGCGCGCGAGGGTGGCGAGGCAATCGGTAAGGTCAAGGATCTAGTCGTGGACTCCCCAGGCCGACAGGTGCTGGGTTTCGTTGTAAGCGAGGGCCTTTTCAGGAGCGCCAAAGTGGCGCCGTGGGCGGGTGTTCGAGCAATCGGTCCCGATGCCATAGTGTTAGGTTCTGCTTCAGATATAGTCAAGGCAGGGGACGCCCCCGACATCAAAGCCGTGCTCGACAAAGATCTGAGCATCCGGGGTCTGAAGCTGCAAACGACGGCGGGCAAAGAACTGGGCAAGATCGACGACTTCCAGTTCGACGAGCACACCGGGGCCGTGCTCGGCTACGAATTGGCCGGAGGCGTGTTCGGGCGCAATTCGTTCATGCCTACCCCGTTGTCGCTGGAACTGGGTAAAGACGTAGCCTTCGTGGGGGCCGAAGCAGAGGCCACCATCGGCAAAGTCGAGAAAGACTAAGACCCTCATCTTCCCGAAGGTCTGCCGATAACGGCGGGAGCAGGGGAAGATGGTCGTGGCGCCGTCGACGGTGACGCCTGTTCGCGAGCCGCGACTTCCCTGTAGGCTGCCGGTCTCTACAGGGTCTGCCGGAGACCCGCGGCCACCTCAGGATAGTCCTCCTCACGGAAGCAGTACTGTAGGTCGGTGAAACGGCCTCTCAGCTCCCTGACTTCTTGGGAGACCGGTGTTCCATCGTTGACAACGGCCGCCATGAGGCCGGCCACCTCGGCAAAATCGGCAGGGCCCATCCCGAACCGGGTCATCTCGGCTGTTCCTAAACGCAGAGACCCCGAAGCCGTGAAGCTCTCTTCATCAGGGCTCGCTTGGTAATTACAGATGATGCCGTTCTTCTCCAGACGATCGGCCATCTCAGGACCACGGCCGTAGCCTACGTCGACGATGACTTGGTGGGTCTCTGTGAAATCGATGGCGGGGTCGCCCTCCACCTTCAGGCCCGCATCGGCCAACGCCCGGGCAAAGGCTTTGGCATTGGCGATTACTGCAGTTTGGTATGCATCTTTGAAGTAGTTCATCTCATAGGTGGCCAGCAGAAGACCCACTAGTGTCCCCAAGTGATGGTTGGACACCGATCCGGGAAAGACACGTCGACGTACCGCCTCCCAGAGGTCGTAGCGTTCCTCAGGTTCCGTCCAGCGACCCGCGATGATGCCACGCTGCGTACCAAAGAAGGTCTTGTGCGTTGAGGCGGTGACGATATCCACGCCTTCGGAGAACGGTTGCTGGAAATGTGGTCCCACCAGTCCGAGCACGTGGGCCATGTCATACATTATGACGGGATCCAGACCCTGCTGATCCACGAAAGCGCGGATCTCGGCCACCGGCTCTCGGTGCAGCACCATGCTCTTTCCGAAGATGATGAGCCGTGGCCGGTATTGGTCGATCAGTTCGCAGGTAGCAGCCACATCGATGCGGTAGGGATTCTCGGGGAGGATCGGGAAGTTCACTACTGCAGGCCTGTCGGTCCGGGGATCGATGGCCACGAAATCCTTAAGGGCTCCCATAGGTTGTGCGCTTAGATGCCCACCTTTGCCGATGTGGTTGTTCATAACCATCTCTATGCGGCGTGGCTCACCCTTGGGGTTGCCTCGGTTGAAATAGCCGACCAGTGCAGAGAAGACGGCGGCATTGGCCATCTGGCCGCTCACGACCTTGGTCTCGACCTCACTTGCTCCCAGAAAACGGCACATCTCCGCTTCCAGCAGACGCTCGACTTCTCCTACGAAGCCGGTGCCCTGGTAGTAGAAGACGTCGGCATCGTAGAAGGCCTCCAGCTTGCGGTGCTCCGCATAACGGAAGGATGGGTCGGCGACCGAGAGCAGGCGCACGAGCGGCGACATCGTCATCTCTGAGGGAATCAGATTGATGCACTCTTGCTGGCGCCACATGTGGTTCTCAAACGCCCGCTGCAGTAGCCGGCCTGCGCGGGTCGGTTCATTGCCTTCAACGTCCGGGATCTGGGGCTGTGCGAAGGTGTAGACGATCGGCCGCGCGTAGGGGGGTGCGTCGCTTCGCAGATGATAGGGCACCACGACTCCCTCGACTGCTTTGCCCCGGATGTCCACGTCCAATCGGTCGCCTTCGACGACGTCGCTGTCCAGTAGGGCGAGACAAATGGAGCGCAGGTTGTGCTCATCGGTGATATGCGAATCGAGGCCCTCCCCTTCTACCATCCAGTAGGGGACCATGGTGCCGCTCGTCACCCAGCCGACGGGCCGCCCATCCTTGCGCACTACAGATCCGGGTCGGGCCACTCCTCGTCCGGTGAGGGCCACCGGTTGAATCATGTGGGGCAGGTCGGCCATGAGCGAATAGTCACGGGCTAAGATCCGCCGATATGCGGCTTGTTGTTGCATAAGTGCTTCGCGGCCCACAAAATCGCCCTTGACGGCCGAGAAACTGACTGCGAAAGCGGCCATGGGGCATGCAAACAGCGGGATTTCTCGGCCCTCGGGATCCAACCCCAATTCGTGCCCGTATAACGGCAGGGCCGCTTCAAGGCGCAAAGTGTCACGCGCCCCCAGGCCACAAGGGACAGCGCCCTTTTCAATGAGAAGATCCCACAGAGAAGCGGCATCCTCTGCAGCAAGGAACAGCTCGAAGCACAGTGGTTCACCCGTGTAGCCCGACCGGCTGAGGAAGATTTCGGCACCGGCGATCGTCACCCGAGAGAGTTCGTTGCGCTTGGGTTCAGGGAGCGCGCCGTTTTCTATCAGGCCCTCCAGTATTCGGCGGGACTCGGGGCCCTGCAGAGCGAGCATCGCGATTTGTTCGGTCCGGTCGACAAGTGTCACCGTCTTCGAATACATTTCAGATTGCATTATTATTGATTCGCAAGAATCATTGCTTGAAGTGACTCCAGACCCACGGGCGGACTCAAGATACGCCCAGTCCTTGTGGCGATTTGCGGCATTGACGACCAGGAGGTATTCATCTTGGCGGAAGCGGTACAAATAGCAGTCGTCGACGGCGCCACCGGTATCGGTGGTCATGAAGGTGTACTGGGCCTGATTGACATCGAGCGCGGCAGCATTGTTGCTGAGGAGGCCTTGGAGGAAAGGGAGCGCGTCCGGTCCTCCGACAGCGAAGCGTCCCATGTGTGAGATATCGAAAAGACCGGCTTTCCGCCGTGTGGCAAGGTGTTCTTGTACCGTGCCGCCCGCATAGTTCAAGGGCATATCCCAGCCTGAGAAGTCAACCATCTTCGCACCGAGGGCGACGTGATGGGCGTAGAGCGGGGTGCGACGCGATCGGTCAGGAACCATTTATTGCGTCTCCTTTGTTGCATGGAGTATCACGTTCAGAAAAAAACATACGCCAGATTAGCAGGCCCGCGGCTGTGGCGCATATAAGACCGTAGAATACTGGATAAACCAGGCCGGTGTCGTGAAGGTGGTGAGGCGCGCCCTAAGGGAATTGCCGCCGAGTCGAAAGAGGGTGAAGCCTCCCAAGCCGACATTGTAAATGCGGCTGAGGTCTTCTGCGTAGTAGCCCCAATCGACGACGAGGTCGAGCGCGCGGACGCGTAGGAGACCGGCGAGAAGCGCTGCCCCGAAGACGGCTGGCGACTGTCGTCAAGAGATGCCGTTACGCCAAGCGATGACTATGGCTATAGTGATCGCCACCACCTAGGCCAGCGTGGAGAAGGTGCCGTAGGCGCGCAACACTACGTTTCTGGCTTTCGACGTCCCACAAAGATAACGAGGGGGGATCGTTGGAATCGGTGATGGGCTTGTACTCTTCGAACTCGAAGGGAGCATTGTCGGGGGTGATGAGACAACCTCCGTGGTCAACCCTGTAGATGTTGTCGCCGATGAGCACCTGTCCCCAAGCGCGGACACTGTTCTTGTTAGTCCCGCCACCGCCGTAGCAGATGGTTCCCTTGGCGCGAAAACCGCCGGCCTTGAGGGCGTTGACCGTTGCATTGGTGAGGTCAGTGCGGTCGCCATGTAGCGGCCCTCGTTTCGTTCTTCTGATGAAGTAGTCGGACGGCTTCTGCCAACCCGAGCCCTCGCCTGAGTCGTAGATGCTCGTGCTCACAGTGGGGTCGGGGTCCTTGTATACCAGAGTCGGTCTCTGGCCCTGCTTGCATATCGACGCAACCCATTAACCCAAGCCAGGGTCGCCGAGGGCTTCATCTCCTTTGTCATGGGGTGCTGGATGACGGCCCTGGCTGCCTATTGCTTGATGACCGGATCCTTGGGGGTGACGAGGTTCTTCACGGTCTTGCTGGGGGCCGGGTCGCTCCTAACCCCCTCAGAGCCCCAGTACCACTTGATGCCGGCGTGGAGTAGAAGGACGACTCCTGTTCCGATAGCGACGGCAAGAAGACTGCCCTCGAACTCCTTGAGTTGTATGCTTACACTCCTTGTCGCAGGATCGGCCGTACCGCCGGCGAGAGCCCATGGCTCACCCTTGTAATAGGCGATGGCCACCCTTTCGGGGTCGATCGCCTTAGAGCCGATCCTCGGGTCGTACGGCAGCGTCACGGTCACCGGCTTGGCGAAGGTGAGCCCGGCCGGACCGAAATCGAAAGCTGAGCTGGCGAGGAAAGCCTCAACACCCTCAGTGGGCGAGGAGAGGAGGGTTCCGTGTGGAAGGGCTCGGAGAGTCGGGTGATAGAAACGGTCGTGTCCTTCGTCACAGCGCCGGCCGGATCGATTCAGCTCTGGCTTCCGTGGCGGTTGCAGTCGCACCCAGAATCGGCTCGGTTTAGGCGGCAGCGAGGGTCGTGGGCACGGTCGGCACATAGGTCGCCGCTCCGGGCGCCTGCCCCTTGGTGGGTGCTGCAGACGTCGTGGCCTTAGTCGACGCTCCGGGCGCTACATGCCCGGCCGTCTGTTCGGTCGCCGTTTCGAAGAGCCCCGGCATCTGAAAGGCGGGCTGCCAGCCGGGAAGCTGTGGATGCCAGACACAGTCTTGCGGCCCCAGCAGACCTGATCGAGCGAAACCGTACAACTCCTCCCAGGTGTGCGGACCGGTCTGAGCTTCGGCGCTTGCTGAGCGCTTATAGATGCACCTTCCAGTGACATCGGATCTGTGTCCTGCACATTCGCCCCCCGACCTCGACGCTAGTCGTGCCGGCTCGACCCACGTGGTGGACGGCAGGCTCACGACACCAGAATGCAACAGGCTACGACCGACGCAATAGCGGTGCAGACGAGCCATACGGTAGCGGCCCGCCTCCTTAAGATACAATCTTAGTTCTTCTGTGACGAGCGGTCTGCCGAAGGCGGGAAAGAGGGCGGTCAAGAGCCGGGAGGTTGGGTGAAGCCGATGAGTATCCGAAGGATCTTCATGCTTCTAGCGGCAAGCTGGGCCTTGACCTTGGGCGTGCTCCTCGTGGCGTTGGATACCGCCGAGGCCGCCCCCGCATTGCGGACCCATGGGTTTTCCTCGGCTCAGAAGATCGCGGTCTTCGAAGACGTTGTCATCAACCCCGGTGAGACTTGGAAAAACGTCATCGTGGTGGGCGGTGACGTCACGGTGTCCGGTACAGTGGAGAACGTGCTGGTCGTGATCGGGGGAGACGCCTCTATTCAGTCAGGTGCCCAGGTAGGGGTGGGGCATGACCAGGACAAGCAGGCCATTGTGGTGGTTTTTGGAACGGCGTCGATCGAAGCAGGAGCCTTGGTAATCGGCGACGTCGCCCTGGGATGGAAAGGCCCGAAGTGGCTGAGCGCTGCCACCATCGCCCCCGACTACGCCCCATGGAACTGGGGTTCGCTCGTGGGGTGGCTCTGGCGGGCGATCTTGGTAGCCCTCGTCGCAATTGTGGTGGTAGCTATCGCTCCGCGCCAAGTTGGGTTTGTGCGGACACGCATTCGTGATCACTTCTTGTCATCGCTGGGGTGGGGGGTGCTTCTAGCTGTCATCGGGGTACCGCTTATCAGCATCTTGTTGATCATCAGTCTGGTGGGGGTCCTCCTGCTGGTGCCTTGGCTGGCGGTCGTGGTGCCGCTTGTGTGGCTGTTCGGCCTCGTTTCGCTGGGGGCGATGTTTGGCGGGTTCATTCTGCGCCGAAGGACGGAGGAGAGAGGGCCACTCATGCTTGAGGCCGTCCTGGGGGTCGTCATCCTCAGCTTTCTTTGGTGGATACCAGTGGTCGGCGGTTTGATCGTCTTGGTGCCGGGGCTGGTCGGCTTTGGCGCCACGTGGGTCTCGATCTGGGATTGGCGACGTTCAGCGCGGCGCCGTCTTCAGTGACCGACACGGCATCCGTAGCGGGACTAAGGAGATGACCGGTTTTTCCGGACTTCTCATTGCTGCGGGTCTTCTCAGCCCTACGGGTCTTCTCAGTCCTGCGGACCATCTCAGT
>JAXGNF010000017.1:15833-32242 GCA_040768135.1 Thermoleophilia bacterium
GAGCCTCTCGGTCCCGTGGGGATGCTGGGTATTCCCGGGATCCTCGATCGTCACTCCAGCAGCATCTCGAGCTCTATCTCACTCCGTATAGGGATCCCGTACTCTCCGACCAAGGGTATACATGGATGCAGCCTGTGGGTCGCTCCCCCGGAGTCACGGTGGACGGCGACCAGTTCGAAGCCCCGGCGCTGGTAGAAGCGGAGGGCATCTAAGTTGTCGTTACTGGTCGTAAGCCAGAGCCGGCGACAACCGTTTGTCGCGGCCGCGTCGCGGACGTACCGGACGAGAGCCGTCCCCACTCCGTTGAAGCGGGAGAAGGCGAGCATTGTGACCAACCGGCACTGGTCGGCTGAGATCTGGTACGTGGTGAGGCCGAGTGGGCGGCCGTCCGATCGGACCACGCAGAACCCCGGTAGTTCGGCGGGGTGGATGATCCGCCCTCGAGAGACGATATAGTCGGTCTCATCCCACTGCAGGGCTGCCTCCAAGACCCACGCATGGTTCCCGGGCTCGAGTGGGCGGACTGCGAACGACGGGCAATCTACGCCGGGCGGCATATACCTTTCAGCCGAAGGTTGCGTTACTCCGCCTCAGAGAGCTTGCCGAGCAGATTGTAGAGCATCTGGGCGACTTCTCCCCGGGTGGCGTCTTCAGTCGTGTCCCAGCCTCCCAAGGTCCCCCGTGGTCCGACGATTCCTTTTAGAAGCCCGTTGTATTCGGCGATGAGGATTGATCGGCCGTGGGCGGGATTCGTATAGCCGAGAACACCTCCCGTCCAAGAAGCTGGGGGTTCCTTTACCACCTGTCTTCCCGCCCGGACGATCATAGTGATGACCTGTTGGCGACTGATGTTGGTGAGGGGCCTGAAAGTGCCGTCGGGATATCCTCTGATAAGCCCCGTGAGAGCCGCTCTGGCTACATAGCGGTATGGGTAGAGCGCTTCCTTCTCACCTGCGGAGGCATCGAAGTCGCTGAATCTATATGTATCGCTCAACGTGGGCGTGAAGACGGTTGGGATTCTGAGGGCCATCGTCAGTACTATCATCTTCGCGAATTGCTGGCGGGTGATGAGATTCCCGGGACCGAAGCGGCCGTCTTCGTATCCCTCGATGATCCGGTTCATGGTCATCTCGGAAATCGCATTGAAATATGGATTGCGGGCGGGTACATCGGGGAACGGCATAACCTCCGTCGGTGTCAGATAAGCGTAATACATGGTCGCGTTGCCAAGGAATGCGACCATATTGCCGTCGACGTCTGGAGACCTGAGAGTGTCGCTGCCGACCGTGAGTTCGAAGATATCTTCGGTCTCATAGTCGTAGACGACTATGCCAGAGGGCTCTCGCTGTTCCCACACGATAGTGCTGCCGTGTATGGCCGGGCGGAAGTTGCCGGCCGCGTTCGTCGTCAATGCCTTAGTGGTACCGGTGGCGATGTCGTAGAGTTCGATCTGGTAAGTCGACCACGGATATAACGGATACCAAGCCGGATCTGGGATATCGCCTGAGGACCACACCACGCGGCCGGCGTCAATGCGCGGATTCTCGTTGTTCTTGCCGGTCGACGATATGGACTTCGCCACGCCGGTTCTAAGGTCGTAAAGGATGATCTCAGAACCCTTGCCGCTTGTCCCCTCTTTTGTGCAGACGACGTAGTCACCCCAGATGTCGGGATTATGATAATCGTTTCCAGCGAGCAGAGGCGTGGACGGCGGGGCGCTCACCGTCCTCAAGTCGTAGAAGTAGATGCCTGCCCCGGTTCCCCCTGTGGTCGTCTGCTTCTCCCATACTACTCGGCCTGAGTCAACGCGGGGATTCCAGTCGTTGCCGTCGTTGGGACCGGAGTCCTTCGTCAGCCGGGTGACGAGGCCATTGCCTGCGTCGTACAGGTAGATGTTGTCATAACCGCCGGCGCGACCTCCCTGGTAGACCACCCACGGACCGTCGGCTGAGGGGTTGTGATAATGGCCGGGAAGGCCGGAGGGGATTTCGATGTTGACTGTCGTGGCTGGGTCATAGAGATACATCGTGGAGTATTTGCCCGGTACCATCCCGGTCCAAGCGAGTCGGCCCTCGGTAACGGCTAGAAAGGTCGGGACGGAGTCTTCGACCGGCGAGGGTACGGCTACGACCGGGATCTGCGTCGTCGAGGTAGTGGAACTCGTCGAACTCGTCGAGGTCGTTGTGTCCTGCCCCTCAGTGGTGTCGGTCGACTGGTCGGCAACGGTCGTTGTGGTCGAGGTGGATTCTTCGGCTACGGCTACTGCCCAGGTGCCGAACAGCGCCATCACCACACCTATGGCGACGAGTGACAGTGACAACGCCCTTCTTCTCATCACAAACCTCCGTGGTGGTGCATGCCGACGGATCTCCGTAGCCACTCTATTGTCCCGCTTCACCGAGGGCGGGGTCAATATCCCGCCGCCTCTGACTAAGGTTCCATTGAGGTTGTTGAGCCACTACGGGTTGATACTAAGTCCCATCTTGAACTGCTGCTGTAAGAAGCTGTCAAAAACCGGAGTCACGGCAGCCAAGTTGCGCCGTCAAACCACTTGGCCCATAGCAGGTCGTCTTTCCCCGTCTCAAAATCGGTTCCGCGCACAAATACACCGATTCGATCATGGGCCCAAGAAACAGCCGCTGGGGAAGAGGCAAACGGCGAACCACCCAAGTTCTCCCATGGTGTCCATTGGAAGGATCCATGCTTCGGCGTCCCCATCATATGCCACAGGGTGTTACCCACCCCTCGCACGAAGACGTCCAGCCTGCCTCTGTCAGGAGAACACGCCACGCCCGGTCCGGACGTCAGAACCCCACCCAAACTTCTCCAAGAAGACCAACCCATGCCGTCACATGACAAATGCCACAACGCATCATCTGTGCCCCGAGCAAACACGTCCAGTTGTCCGGGTTTTCGTGATACGGCGGCCGGCTCAGACTTGAGATTTCCTCCGAGATCCTCCCAATCAGACCAGGTATATCCGTCGAACGACCTATGCCAAAGGTGGGCGAAGGGGCCTCGCACGAACACATCAAGAGATCCGGGAGCCGACGATGCTACCGCCGGATCGGAGGAGAGTAGTCCCCCCAGATTCTCCCACTTCGACCAAGTGTTGGTGCCCCGTCTGTGGTATAGGGAATCGTCGGCTCCACGGACGAAGACGTCTGTGAATCCACTTTCCCAGGCTACCGCTGCAGCGCCGGAATTGGGGGCAAGGGCAACCGGGAGGCCATCCTCTTTCTCTTCCCAAGAGCCGTCGCCTGGTGACGGCCCCGGCTGTATGTCCTCCAGCGGCCAATCGCCTTGGTAGCGAACCAACCACATGAGCGTCTTGCCAGTGTCGTCAGGTACGAAAAGATCGATACCGCCGCTGGCGACAAAATCGTCAGCGGCTGGGTTGCCACTCACTCTGACCGGTGAAGATTCAGACTGACGGTAGACGACCTCATATCCTGAGACTATCTCCACAACAGTAGTGGTGGTAGTAGTGCCTCGCAGATGCATCCACGAGAGGGTCGTGCTCGTTGTCGACGAGGACATGGATCGTACAGGGGGGGTGGTTGCGACTGGGGTGTCGTTCCTCGACGCGGCCTCAACGCCCACTGCCGAGAGAGCCGAGTCGGTCTCCGCCCCTGGGTGGAGCCCCTGCAGGGATGTCTCGCCCAACCCGTTCACGCCATCGTTTGCGGGACCATCTACAGCCTCTTCGGCCCCCGTGACAGCTGATGGAGTCGAATCGTCACCCCCCGCGACCTGTGCTGCCGTCGGGGTCGATTGTCTCTGCAGCACCTGGCTTGGACGATGTGAAGACGGTGCCCCACCTCGGGTGACCGGAGGGGACCCGTCGGCCGTGCCGTAATGGTCGGATGGTCCGTCAGGCATACTCATGGTCATAGCGACTGCCGCGGATATCCCCGACACTAGGAGCACCACTGCGACGACGGAGCATACGATCAGCAAGCGCTCTCTATGCCTGACGGCGGTTCTCGTCAACTCGCGCATCTTGAGTCGCATCCCGGCCTCCTAGCACGGTCATAGCAAATCTGGGTGCACATTCGTGACTATCTTATTATCTCAGTTGAACCCTTTGTGTCTAGCAAGTAATGTCGGTCGATAGTCCTATTTACTTAATACGAGAACAAGTTCATATCTCCCGGCATCAGTCCTCTGGGATGGTTTCGATGGGCTCGAACTCCATAGCCTTGACGTACTCTCGTTGGAAGTCGGGGTCGGTCGCCAGTTCGATGAACTGCACTCTACGGGCCGCCCAAGCCGCCTCCCGTCGCTTACTCAGATTGAGGAGGGCGAAGCGGGCCCCATCGCCAGCCGCGTTTCCCACAGACGAGATCGTGTCGGGGTCGCAGTCGGGCAGCATGCCGATGGCGAGCGCGTGGTGCTTGTCTATGTACGTGCCGAAGGCCCCGGCGAGGACGATTCTATCGGGTCTATCGATGCCGTAGGTGCGCAACAAGATCTCGGCTCCGGCCCTGACGGCTGCCTTGGCCAACTGGATGGAGCGAATATCCTTCAGTGATACGGTGATGGCCTGTCCGATGGCGGTCTCTTCAGCCCGGGCGATGACGAACTTGCGCGGTTTGCCGTTCTCTAATACCACCCGCTCATGTGAGACCTCCGGGTTGAAGCCTCCCCCCGATAGGATGAGACCGGCTTTGCGCATTTCGGCGGCCGCTTCGATGATCCCCGATCCGCAGATGCCGCGGGCGCCGACGTTCCGCGCGGGATGGTCGGTATGCCAACCTTCAAGGCCGATTACCTTGAAGCGCACGTCGAGTGTTTCCGGGTCGATACGGACGCGCTCGATGGCTCCCGGAGCAGCCCGCATGCCGAACTCAAGGTGCGCCCCCTCCAGTGCGGGTCCCGTTGCGCAAGAGGTGGAGAACATCCGTGTGCGGTCGCCCAGCACCAGCTCCCCGTTGGTGCCGATGTCGATGAGGAGCAGAGTCTCGTCTTGGTCGTAGGGCGCCTCAATGATGATCACAGCCACGTTGTCGGCCCCCACAAAGCCTGCCTCCACCGGCAAAACGTGGAGGCGACAACCGGGATGAAAGGTTAGGCCCAGGGCGGACGCTCGAATATCAACGGGGCCCTGCACCGCCGGAGCGAATGGGGCCGTGCCCAACGCGCGGGAATCAAGGCCAAGGAACAAATGGTGGATGGCCGTGTTGCCGACCATCACTATGTCGAATATGTCATTGAGAGTGGCGCCGGCCTGTTCGACGGCCCTTCCGGCCAGGGTGTTGACCTGGCCGATCACGGCGCGTTGTAAGTCGGCGGCTCCGTTCACATCGCGGCTTGCGTAGTGTAGGCGGGCGATGACGTCATCTCCGTATGCTACCTGGGGATTCATCCCCGATTCAGTGGCGACGACCTCACCCGTGGTGAGGTCGGTCAGGTAGGCAGCGATAGTGGTCGTCCCCACGTCGACGGCAAGGCCCAACACTCGGTCGGGACGTTCCGCCGGTCTGACCTCGACGATAGTGCCTCGCGCGGGCTCGATCTGCCATACGATGGCCAGCAGATCCCACCGGGCCGCGCGGGCGATGCCCGGTAAAGCCTTGAGGACCTCAAAATCCAGCTCGAGCCCGGTCAGGCCGTGCTGCTCCTCGAGGGCGGCCAGGAGCCGTTCCGCATCGGCTTTGGCGTCTTGGAGCGTCGGTGGCCGGAGAACCACATGATAGGAACGGATGGCCGGGTCGAGGGGAACGGTGCGTTTCCCCGCTTCTTTGCGGACCACCTGCTTCGTCCGGCGGCTCTCCTCAGGCACGAACACGCGGATGTCCCCGGTTATCCGGGTCTGGCAGGCCAACCGCATCCCGGCGGCGAGGCCGTCGTTGCCAAAAACCTCGACCTCCACCTCAGTGGGAGGGCTCACGTAAGAGGCAGAGGCCTGCACCGGAGGGCCATCGGTATTGGGATGGGCGCTATGTTCCGCTCCCTCTATTGTCGTTCTTACCCTCACGGGGGGCGGCGCATTTGCAGTCGATGCCTCGCCTTCTGCCGTTGCTTCGTCCTCTTTCACTGCTGCGTCCGTTGCTCCGCCCGCAGTCACTCCTCCCCCCGTCGCCGTTGGTCCTTCTGTGGCGGCTCCCTCTTCCATCGTCGTTGTTCTACCCGCCGCCGAAGCCTCGACGCGTACCCGGCATTTCTTGCAGACACCTTTGCCTCCACAGGCGCTCTCGATCTCCACGCCCAACTCCCGGGCGATCGAAAGCAGGTCGCGGCCGGCGGCGAACCGCCCCCGCCTACCCGACGGTTGGAATGTCACGAGAAAACCGGTGGAATTGGGGCGCATGGGCTCGGGAGAAGAAGGCTCGGGGTTGGTCATCGGATGCTCCTCTTTCTGTGGACGGCAATACGTCGCCGGATGCGGACGTCCTCCATGGCATCATCAAATCAGTGTGCGGGGGATGATACCCATTGTTGGCCTTGGGCGCATGGCTTCAGAGCGGAGCCATAGGGCAGAATGCTGGGCTGACGATGGCCCGCACCCCGCGATGCCGGCCATGCGTTGGGGCCGGCGCCCGGCCGGAGTGACCGCCGGGATCATCAGGGTAGTAAGAGACCGTGACGGGCTTTCAGTTCCAATATGCGAAGCACGGCTTCGTCGAGCCGGGTGCTGTCCAGCAGGCCTTGCTCCACCGCTTCGACCACTGCATCCCTCATTTCTAGTTGTCTCTCTGCGGTGCCGGTTGCGATGAGTAGATCGCAGCCCGCTTCAAGAGCACGGATGGCTATGTCGCCGATGTTCGCTCCTTTGGTTTGGGGTCTTTCCCCACCTATCTGCCCATCCTCGGTCAGCATGCCGGGTGCCGCGATCATCTCAAGGTCGTCGGTGACGATCACTCCGGCGAAACCCAGGCCGTCACGCAGAAGTTCTTGGACCACCGCCTCCGACAACGATGCTGGATGGTGGCGGTCATAAGCGTTCGCAACGATGTGAGAGACCATCACACACTCGACTCCGGTTGCAAAAGCCCCCTTGAACGGCAGAAAGTGGGTTGTGGCGAATTCGGCCTGGGAGGCGTCGGAGATCACTATTTGTCCGTGGGTATTTCCTCTTGCGCTACCGTGTCCGGGGAAGTGTTTCACCACCGCGATCAACCCCGGCCTCATGTATGCCGCCGTTACCGTTCTGACGTACTCGGTCACTCGTGTGGGGTCGCCTCCGTACGTCCGCCTGTAGAGAAAAGACTCCGGGTCTGAGACCACGTCGGCTACCGGGGCGAGGTTCATGTTGACCCCCAGTCGAAGGAGGTCGGTGGCGGTTTCCTCCGCCAGCCGCATGGTCTCATGAAGGGAGGCCTCTTCACCCAGAACCCGTGCGGCGGGGACGTCCGGAACTCCCGAGTGGATGCGCCGGACGGGCCCGCCCTCTTGGTCGACCGCGATGAGCAATCCGATTCGTCTTCCGCCGGCCGCGGCTGCGTTTTGCAGAGCAGCGGTCAATGACATCAGTTGCCTGGGGCCGGTAACGTTGTGCGATAACAGAAGGAGCCCACCGGGAGGAGTTGCGCGCAGGAGATTATCGGTGCCCGGAAAAAGGGTGGTGCCGCTGAAAGAAAGCAGGAACACCTGGGCCGCCTTTTCTGGAAGGGTCATCGTCTGGAGGATCGTCTCGGCCGGGCCTGGCGGGGTGGTGATGGGAAAGATGGTAGCCGCCGTGGTCGCCATGGTGGTCTGGGGAGTGAGCGTCTCGGGGGCAGAAGGCACGGTCAGGCGAGGCGCCGAAGACTCGCTCGAGGCGCCTGCTGTCGGGACATTGGGCCCGACAGATCCTTTGGGGTCGCCGCAGCCGGCCCCGGCCCCGATCAAGGCGCAAATCGCGGCAATCATCACTGCGCAAAAAACCGCGGAGCGAGATGTGATGCTGCGCCGCTCCACGTTATCGGTCTGCCTCCTCATACGATGGTCATGCTGCGAAACGGAGACTACTATCTAAGATCCACGGGGCCGTACAGAAGCTGGGGCATTTGGGCCTTACCTTGGCAGGCGTCCCTCTTGCCATCCATCGACGCGTCTGCTCCTCGGTACCCGCCGTCTGCTGGTCGGCGCCTGTCTGCTCTCTCTTCTTGCCGCGTGCTACGGCTCCTTCTTCGGACCATCGTCGCTTCTTCTGTCTAGCTGTCGGAGCCCATCGCGTCCAGGGTCGTGCGTTCGCAGAAAGAGATAGAGATGCGTCCAGGCCCAGACCAGGTGCAACCGGTCCGCTTTCGCATGCGAGGGAGATATGCCGCCTGGTGTCGGGGCAAGCCCCCTGCTACAATCAACTCAAGCGTGGAAAGGAGGTGGTCCCAATAGACAGTTTGCCTAGTAAGCGCAGCGACCATTGGACCGGAGGTGGCGCTCGCCTTTAGTCGTTGGATCCCCGACTGACGCCTGCCAACGGCGCCTTCGGGGTCGCAGCGCTTCATAGAAGCTTAGGAGGCCGTCTCGGTGACGAGGCGGCCTCCGGCGTTTTGAGGCGCCGGGAAGGTCTCGGTCTCCACCTGTTGGCCGAGGCGGTTGGGGGCAAGAAGGGTGGTCTTTGAGTTTGGGGCGCGGCTCACCCTCCTGCGGGCGGCGCTTCCTTGCCTTGGGGCGTCGCACCTAAGACGAGCAATAAGGGGAGCAACTGGTCGCACATCCAGCTTACGTACGTGCTGCAGCGCTCGGGAGCGTCACTTTGCTGGAAGGCCTCAAAGCCCTCTGGGGTGCTCATATCGAAACCTGTGAGTTCTCGGCAGGTGCGCGATCCGAATTGGTCGGTGAAACGGCGTACGAGTGTTTGCAGGTCTTCGGAGGTCGCAGGCTCGAGATGCGCCGCGCTTTCCGGCAGATGATGGTCGCGGATTCCCAGAGACAAGGCGGCTCCGGTGATCGCCCCGCAGGCCTCGCCCATCCCAACGACTCCTCCTCCAAGGTAGCGGCCAATGGTCGTGAGTTCCGGATCGTGACCCAGCACAAGGAGCGCGAAGAGGGTTACGGCTTGGGAGCAGTGCAGGTGATCTGGTCCGGTGTCCGCGAGGTGGGCCAAAACCTCGTCTTTTGCCTGCCGGGGATCGGTAGGCGTCATCGTTGGTTTTCCTCCGTTTGATTAAGGCTTGGTAACAAGGGAGCGATTTGGTCGCACATCCAGCCGACGTAATCCCTGCACCGTTCGCGGGCTTCACTTGCCGCAAACGCGTCGTGGCCCTCCGGTGTGCTGAGATCGAACCCCGTCAGATCTTTGCAGCGGAAGGCTCCGAATTCGGCCATGAAATCCCGCAGCAATTCCTGGATGTATTCGCGAGTACGTGTCGTCGTCTCCTCGGGTTCATCCTCATCAAGGAGCATGGGAGCCAGTCCCAGAGCGAGCGCCGCACCGGTGACGGCTCCGCAGGCCTCACCCATCCCTGCCACGCCGCCACCCAGATAGCGGGCGGTCTTCATGAGGTCGTCGTCCGCGCCGAGCATCGAGAGGGCGAAACGCACGACTGCTTGAGCGCAGTTGATGTGGTCGGGTCCGGGGTCGGTGAAACGAGCCAAGGCTTCGGCTTTGGCTTGCTCCGGGGTCAGAACGGGCATGATCAGCAACCCTCCTCAAGGTCGGTCAGCAATCGAAGGGGCAACACCGCGGTCGCTCCCACTGCGACGACGGCGCCGATGAGCATGATGCCGGAGCTGAAGCTCCACGTCTGGCCCATGTAGCCCAAGGCGAGAGGCAGCAATCCGCCTCCCAGCACGAAGCCGATGGGAGGAGCAAACGCCGTGGCCAAGCTTCGATAGTTGGGCTGGACGATGCGGGAAAGGGCGGCGAAAGCCGGTGGGAAGTAGCAGACCGCCAAGGCGGCCATGAGGACCACGCAGATCTTCATCCCCACGCCCGAGAGCAGCCCTACCAGAATCGTGGTTACTCCCATGAGAAAAAGCGCGATTCCCATAGTCCTCTTTTCTCCCAAACGGGATGTCACCCATCCTGAGATGAACACCGTGACCAACGGGGCGATGTTCGCTAGACCTACAAGTGTATTGGCCGACTCGACGCTCATTTCTCGCTCGAGATGAAGGTATAAGGGAAGCATCGTGTAGACCCCTACCTGCGTGCCCATCCCAAGGGCGAACAAGAAGATCATGACCCAGAACGACGAAGCGGTGAAGACCGGCTTGATGGCCGACGGGCTGGGAGGCTCGCTCACGAAACTGCCCACCCCTCCGGTTGAGAAATGGAAGGCGATCCCGATTGCCACGATTATTCCGGCTACCCATAGAAGCGCTTCGTTCCAGGAGAACCAGGTCAGCAGGGCAACGCTCAGAAGTGGCCCAGTGACGAGGGCAAGAGGCGGCGCCAATTGTTGGATAGACAGAGCCTTACCCCAGTCCTCCCGGCGCACCGTGGCCGTCAACGTGGCCATGGAAGACGGCTGATGTAGGCCGAAGCAGCCTCCGAGCATCAAGAACACCACCCGCAAGGCCCACAACGAGTCTGCGAAGTACGCTCCAACCAGAGTAGCTGCCATGACGAAGAGGGAAAACAGCATGGTGCGACGGTGGTTGAGGGTGCTATAGAAGAGAGGTGCTAAGAAGGAACCGCCAAGCATTCCCAGGGCGCCGAGAAGGAATAGGGCGCCGGCCTGCCCGGAGGCGACTCCCATGGTTGGGTCCTCCTGTATGGCCGGCATCAGAGGGGAGAAGATTAGGCGGGCTACGAAGGCGATCAGAAAGACCCCAGTAATGAACACCACCGTCCCGAGCACATCACGGAGCGGTTGGGGCGTGGGGCAGGCTTTCGCCACGGGCTCTCCTTCTGGTCGAATAGGACGTCTCGGTTGCGAGGCGTAGGTCGAATCTTGACTAAGAGTATCATCCGGCACCGCTACAGTGTGCGGGGTCGCGCTAGTATGCGGTGTTGCGGTAGCTTGCGCTCTCTTGGTGGTCTGCGGTATCGAGGGGACAGAGCTGAGCGCCCGAACGGTAGCGACGATGTGATCGAAGGGTAGGCTTCGGTTCACCGCGGTCACTATGCTCGTCGCCGTTGCGTGTCCGGACGGCCTCCGGGGCCGTGTTCGCCGAAGAGCCCCTTCATGCTCTTCGGAGTCTGGTTCCCATTACGGTGGTAGAGCTATACAGCGGTCCCGGGTCATCGGGCCCGCCATGGTTAACTCAGTGTAAGGAGATCGAACCCGGTGGCGGGGTCGACCGTGCGGTGCGCCTCGGAATCCAAGATCTCCAGTAGGACCGCCTCGCCCACCAGCCATGTCCCCAGACCGGCCCGAGTGCAGCCGACAGTAGCTCGTCCTTCCCGTCCGCAGGCGGCGTGCATATGCACAGATGGTTTTCCGTTTTCGTCGGGAAAGATAGTGCCCACAGCTAGGGTCTCGTGTGCCCCGGTTAGAACGTGCATCAGTCCTACCACGCTGTCCTCCCGAGCTGCATCTGGGCCCACTATCATGCGGCTGCCCTCTGCGGAGCCACCGAGGTAGAAGACTAGGCCGCGTATCACCCCCTGCTCAACGGCAAAGGCCTCCAGAGTGTCGTTCAGGGGTTCGCCGTCTTCCAGGCGGAGCACAAACACCCGTCCCATGGATCCTTGGCTGTATTTCACGATGCCCTCCTTCGTCGTTGGACGCAGGATACCGGAGGATTAGGACCGCGACCGCTGGGGGAGCGTATGTGCGAAGGACGAGCCTCTTTCTCCCGGGGTCGAGGCCGCGGGAGAGGCGCGAAAAGGAGGGCGGCATGATCGATGTCTCACTCAGCAAGGAGGAGATCGAAGTCATTCGTTTCGTCGTCGAGAGGTATAAGAAGGCGATGATTTTTGAGATCGCCCACACCGATTCCCGTGAATTGAGAGAATACCTAGTCGAGAGGCAGGAGCTGCTAGAGGCTTTGATGGAGAAGCTTGCCCCCTTTTCCGAGGAGACGGGTGCATTGAACGAATGACTATGTTGTACCGCCCCTTTGGACAGACCGGGGAGGAGGTCTCGATCCTCGGTTTCGGTTGCATGCGTCTACCTGTCATTGACGGACGACGCGACCACATCGACACGCGTGTAGCAACCGAGATGTTGCGTTACGCGATCGACAACGGGGTCAATTATCTCGACACAGCCTACCCTTACCACGGGGCCTCCTTCGATGCCCCGGGTGCCAGTGAGGGTTTCGTGGGGCAGGTCCTACAGGACGGATACCGAGAAAAGGTGTTGGTGGCCACCAAGCTGCCGCCGTGGCTGGTCGGGACGCGACGCGATATGGACGAGCTTCTGGCCGGCCAACTCGAACGGTTGCGGACCCAATTCGTCGACTGCTACCTACTTCATGGCCTCAAGGAAGAAGTGTGGCATGACCTGGCCCGTCTGGGGGTGCGGGGTTTTCTAGACGCCGCCAAGGCTGATGGAAGAATCCGCTACGCGGGATTCTCGTACCATGATGAACCGCAGTGTTTCGCACCCATTGTCGACGGTTACGACTGGGACTTCTGTCAGATCCAGTACAACTACATGGACATCGAGTACCAGGCTGGGGCTGCCGGTCTCGCGTATGCCTCCGAGAAGGGTCTGGGTGTGATCGTCATGGAGCCGCTGAAGGGCGGCAGATTGGCCGGGTCTCCTCCCGAATCGGTGCGGGCCGTTTGGGATTCGGCTCCGGTGACGCGCACGCCGGTGGAATGGGCGCTCCGCTTCGTTTGGGATGACGTGCGGGTGAGCACGTTGTTGAGTGGTATGTCGACTATGGAACAGGTGGTCGAGAACGTCCGTCTGGCTTCGAGCGGCAAGGCAAGCTCACTTCTTCCCGAAGAGCTGGAGTTGTTCGCCAAGGTGCGCGCCGCGTACCGGGCGCGCACTGTGGTGGACTGCACTGCGTGTGGGTACTGCCTCCCCTGTCCGGCGGGAATTGATATCCCCGGAGTATTCGCAGCCGTTAACAACGCCGAGTTGTTCGAGGCGCTCGAGCCGGAGCTTGCGGGCTACCGCGCCGACGTACTGACGGGTCGTACCGCTTCGGCTGCGGAATGTACGGAGTGTGGTCAATGCGAGGCGGCTTGTCCGCAAGGATTGGCCGTAGTGGAGGAGATGGCGAAGGCTTCGAGCGTCTTGGACAGGCCCTAAGATGAGGCGGCCCAGGCCGCTCATGACCATGGTCGTCGGTGACGGACTGCCTACTGTGTTTGTCCCTGCCCGGGAAGCCGCGGGTCGTTTCCGGAGGGAGCGGCTTCAGCCCCGACGGGAGTGGGGGAGGCGGATGTGCGGAGAAACCGGCGGATAACGACCTGCGGTATGCTGGGCACCGACCGAATCCGCTCTATAAAGGACACCGGCCACGTGAGAAGCCCAGTGCAAGGCGACGATTGCGTTCGCCGGATCACCCGCAGATGGCATAACCCGACGATGCGGACGCTGGCTCTTGTGGTGGTGCTGGTCTTGAGCTGTGTCGGAGTTGTCATGCCGGTAGGTTGCTCGCCGGGGGCGGGCGGCACTGCAGGAACCGTTGGCACTGCGGAGGCAGGCGGCACCACCAAGACGGTCGACACTCCTGGGTCGGTCGACACTCTCGGGACGGTGAACACCGGAGGGGCGAACGACAGCGCGTCCAGATCTCCTGGCTCGCTGGGAGAGATTAGCGGCAGTGGAGCCGCACTAGGGGAATGCCTGGTCTCGGACATCGTCGTCACCTTGTTGCACGTTATCGACGGCGATACCATCAGAGTCAGGATGCCAGACGGTACCGTGGAGAAGGTCCGCTACATAGGCATTGACGCCCCAGAGGTGGCCCATCGGAGCTCTTGCGGAGAATGCCTCGGCGAGGAGGCTACTGCTCACAACGTTGAGTTGCTTACATCGGGCCCGTTACGTCTGCGGACCGATGTCGAGGAGCGCGACCCTTTCGGCCGATTGCTGGCGTACGTGTGGGCGGGAGAGGTGTTCATCAATGAGCGGATGGTGCGGGACGGATATGCACGGGCCCGCAACTACCCGCCTAACCTCTCTCTGCAGGATCGACTGTGGGAGGCACACGACGAAGCCCGCAAAGCCGGGATAGGCATCTGGTCACGTTGACGGTCCCTGCAAGGCTGATGGTCGTGGCCTCGGTTGTCGGTGCACTGGGGGCTAAAGCGGTCGCAAGCGAGTGGACCGGGCCGAAGGTCGTTGCCGGTCCACGATAGGAGGCAATGGATGAGACATGAGGTTCGAGCTGCTCAGAACGTGAGTCGTATGTGCCTGGTCTGTGGAGTGGAAAATGTGGGCGGGCTGCGGGGACGGTTCTTCGTGCTCGCCAACGGGGAATTGGCCGGTGTGTTTCAACCCCAGGAAGAACATCAGAGCTATCCGGGGCGGTTACATGGAGGGGTGATTTCGGCCATCCTGGATGAGACGATCGGACGGGCCATCAATGTCAGCGACACTCAGACGTGGGGTGTGACCGTCGAGTTCACGGTGAAGTTTCGAAAGCCGGTTCCTTTGGATGGCGAGGTGAAGGCCGTGGGAAGGATCGTGCGCGATTCCAGCCGCATGTTCGAGGGTACGGGCGAGATCATCCTGGAGGATGGGACAGTAGCTGCGGAGGGGCGCGGCAGGTATATGAAGCTGCCCTTGGAGGATATCGCTACGGTGGAATTCAGTGAAGCAGAGTGGTTTGCCGACGGATTGCCACTACCGACCGGGATCGACTTGTAGGAGGGCGGAGACGCTCACTGAAACCGCCGGAAAGACCTTTGGTTTCGCGGACGGAGCCGGTGCATCTGCCGGTCTGTTACTGTGAATGACTACAGCCCGACGTATTTTGACGTGTCGTGGAGATATCTCCAAGGGAGAGGAGTGTGAAGTGACCGAGGACCTCGCCTGGGTGCCGTTCGATCTGCTTGAGGCGTTCGTGGTGGACGTCTTCAAAGGGGTAGGTGTCCCCGAGGAGGACGCCCGGGTATGCGCGGACGTCCTCATCAGCGCCGACAAACGCGGCATCGATTCGCACGGCGTCGGTCGGCTCAAACCCATTTACTATGATCGAATCGTCAAGGGCGGCATTCAGAAGCCCGTTACCGAATTCGAAGTGGTGCGGGACTGCAAAGCCACAGCGGTGGTCGACGGGCACGACGGTATGGGTATGGTCATCGGCAAACGTTGCATGCAGATGGCCATCGACAAAGCCCGGGAGCACGGCTTGGGCATGGTCACGGCCCGCAACTCCACGCACTACGGTTTCGCGGCTTATTATTCTCTGATGGCGGTCCGAGAAGGCATGATCGGTCTCACGGGCACTAACGCCCGTCCTTCGATCGCTCCCACGCACGGGATCGACAACATGCTCGGCACCAACCCGTTGGTATTCGCGATGCCTACCGACGAGGAGTTTCCTTTTACCAACGATTACGCCACCTCGGTCATCCAGAGGGGCAAAATCGAACAGTGGGCGCGCGAAGGGAAGGACTGCCCTGAGGGCCTGGTCATCGATCGGCAAGGCCGGTCGGCCACTGACTCGGTGCAGATCCTCAAGGACTTGGTCGCGGGCTCGGCAGCCTTGGCCCCGATCGGGGGCCTCACAGAAGAGACTGGAGGCTACAAGGGTTACGGTTTCGCCACCGTGGTGGAGATATTGTCGGCGGCTCTGTCGCAGGCGGCCTTTCTCAGGCAACTCGGGGGCAAAGACGCCCTGGGCAACGATATCCCCATCCCACTCGGGCACTTCTTCCTGGCCATCGACATCGAGTGCTTCACCGACTTGGCCGCTTTCAAAAAGACTACCGGGGACATCCTGCGCGCTCTGCGGGCGTCCACGAAGGCGCCCGGCCGGGAGAGGATCTACACGTGTGGCGAGAAAGAGCACCTGACCTGGCTGGAGCGAAAGGACAAAGGCGCGCCCATCGACGCCGTTGTCCGTCGGGAGTTGATGGCTATGCGCGACGACCTGGGGCTGCCGTACCGGTTCCCGTTTGAAGACTCGTAGAAGGCGCAGGAGGGGGAGGCGATGTCGGAACTGATCAAACAGCTATTGCTCGGAGGATCGGGAACCCCGAAGATGCCGGTTGCCCTACGCCGTTTCACCACAGCAGATGAGATCATCAGCCGAGATACTGTTGAGGTTCAGGGGAAGAGTTGGTTGGTCGAGGTCCGGGAAAGCCAAGTGGTCCGGTTTTTTGAGGTACCGGAGCCGGACGCCGAACACTGCCTCCTGACATATCGAGCCGCCTTGAAATCGAAGGATCTTGCCGGACGGGCGTTTCTGGAGATGTGGTGCCGGCTTCCCGGTCGGGGGGAGTTCTCGTCCCGCGGCCGGCATCGCCGGGTGCAGGGTACTACCGACTGGTCATCGTACGAGATCCCATTTCGGCTCAAAAAGGGTCAGCGTCCCGATCTCATCAGACTGAACCTGGTCGTGGAGGTGGTCCGGCCCCCTTCGCAGTACGACCTTGAATGTTAGGGCCACCGGTTTGCTTC
>JAXGNF010000018.1:0-32029 GCA_040768135.1 Thermoleophilia bacterium
GGAGCATCATCGTACTAGAGAGAAAGCCGGTGAAGGGACTTGAACCCCTAACCTGCTGATTACAAATCAGCTGCTCTACCATTGAGCTACACCGGCTCGAGAAACGGCATCTCATCCACTGCGCCACCAATTCCGCCGTGTGCCCTACATCCCACACCCAGCGGACCGTACAGATTGTAGCGCGCCCCGCTCCTTTCGACCGCCATTCTGCCCTCTAGTGGCTTCAAACGGCTACACTTGAGGCGGTCGGATGCAAGGAGGATGACATGACTGAGGGCGACCACCGAGAGGCGGGTCCCACCCAAGCGACCTGTCGACAGGAGGCACGGGCGGCGTACGCATACCGTGAACGGTTGGAGGCTTTGAGCGAAACCATTGTGCACGATTGTTCGGCCCCCGACTGTCATACGCACGTCGGTTTCGAGCCCATTCCCTCGCGACAGGCGGTGATAGAGATCATCAATATGCTGCGTGAGTTGCTCTTTCCGGGCTTCTTCAGCCGCGTGCGACTGGACCCCGTCAACTTCCGTTACGCGATCGGCCAAGTGACCACATCGCTCTTCGACCTTCTCTCAGAGCAGGTCCACCGCAGCATCCGATACGAATGCTTTCGCCTCCAGTCGGAGTGCACCAATTGCGAGGAGCGTGGCTATCAAGCCGCTCTCCACGTCCTGGAGCGCATCCCTGATCTCAGACGTGTGCTGGCTGCCGATATCCGGGCCACTTTCGACGGAGATCCGGCAGCCAAGACGACCGACGAAATCGTCTATAGCTACCCAGGCCTACACGCCATCGCCGTCTACCGCGTGGCGCACCTTCTGTATGAACTCGACGTTCCCATGCTTCCCCGGATGATGACGGAATACATGCATGGAGCCACAGGCATCGATATCCACCCTGGTGCAGTCATCGGTGAAGGATTTGTGATCGACCATGGCACAGGAGTCGTAATCGGCGAGACCACGGAGGTGGGCACCGGTGTGCGTATCTATCAAGGAGTGACGCTGGGAGCCCTGTCTCTGCCCAAGGGTGCCGGTGACCACTACCGAGGCAGAAAACGACACCCCACCATCGAGGATGACGTCATCATCTACTCAGGGGCCACCATCCTGGGGGGAGATACGGTAGTCGGCGCCCGCTCTCTCATAGGAGGCAGCGTGTGGTTGACCGAGTCGGTTCCTCCAGACACAATGGTGATGATCGAAAACCCGCGGCTGATCAAAAAGAGCCGGAACGACCAACCTCCGGCCATCCCCCCGACGGACTCCCCCGGCCTCGAGCCTGAGGTTTGAGAGAAACTACCCCACACCACCAATACGACTGCAGAAGGCTGGATTGCAAGGCGATCTCGATCTACCTCCGAGTCACTTCTAACGCAGAACAAACGTGCTACCGCGCACGATGCCCCTATAGGAGCACGCGACGACTCTCTAGGTGGAGAGTCACCTTCCGCTTGATGCGCTGCAGAGCGTTGTCCACGGTCTTGGTGTCGTGACCGATGTAGGCGGCAATGGCCTCGTAAGAATTACCTTCGAGGTAGTACTTCAGCACCTTAGACTCGAGCGGGCTCAGGAACTTCACCAGACAGTCGGTAAGGCTTATTACCTCTTCGGAGCTGATCACCTGCTGCACCGGATCACTGGTCCGCCCGGAAGGCAACACGTCGGCCAGAGTCCGGCTGTCGAAATCGCCGCTTGAGGGGGAGTGGCTGAAGCTGACATAAGTATTGAGCGGCACGTGCTTCTGGCGGGAAGCCGTCTTGATGGCGGTAATGATCTGCCGAGTCACGCACAGTTCGGCGAAACTGCGGAAAGTGGTGTTGCGACCACTCTCATAATCACGGATGGCCTTATAGAGGCCTATATTCCCCTCTTGGATGAGATCGTCGCCGTCACCGCCGGCCAGGAAGTATGAGTTGGCTTTCATGCGCACGAACTGGCGATAACGGGTCCAGATACCTCTGAAGGCTTCGGGGTCTCCAGTCTTGGCGTGGGCGACCAGTTCTTCGTCGCTTGGCTCGGATACGACCCCCTCGACTACCCTTCTGGCGAACGCCGAACTCCCCATCCTTCATCCCTCCCGCCTATCGGTTGCGGGTCAAGCGCCGGACCCCTGCCTGGCATGGCTCGAGTTCTCCGGAGGCGCCTCCAACTGGTCCCTCAGCGCCTTCAGCCTCTCGGCCGTGCCTGGATCGATCCTCTCTTCAATCCGATGACCCATTGTAATGCAATTTGTAGAATTTGCAATCCTTTTTGTGTGTTCTTGCAAATCTCCCACGAATTGCCGGGACGAACGGCGGATAACATTGGGACGAAAGACGGTCTTCTGGAGCTGGTAGTCAGATGATACTGCAACGACATTTTCCCCTGCACTTAAGGCATAAACTTCCCTCTCTATTATGCTGTCAGCAGAGCGGGTGAACGACCCGAAATAGACTTCGACATTGCCGGTTGCACTCTCCGTCTTTTGCAACCGCTGCTTACTGGAATCGAAGACGACAATGGCTCGGTCAGAGGTCCCCCCCATGTAACTCGCGATGCGGTCGATCAAGCGGTTGCGCTCCTCCTCGAGATCGGACACTCCGATATGCCCCAGGAGTTCGTGAAGAACGTTATAGCCATCAATGAGGTAGACGGTCATGTGTTCCTCACCCGCGGGTGATGTCGGGAGCCTGCATACCGTCGCTCAGGCGGCGTCGCTGCCCGGAGTTTTGGCCCCGCCCAGGCCTTCAGCGCCCGCGAGGCCCCCATCCGCGCTGCCCGACTCGCTGCTGCGGCCTTCTCTGCCGGCGATACCACCATCGGCGCCTCCCAACCCACCGCCAGAACCCCGTTCACTTCGCACGGACCGCTGACGCAACGCCTCATAAACCAACACGCCCGCTGATACGCTGACGTTGAGCGATTCGATCTGCCCGACGAGAGGAATTCTAACCATCACGTCACATAGTGACGCCACCCTCCTGCGGAGTCCCTCTCCCTCAGAGCCTAGGACGAAGCAGGTGGGATAGGTGTAGTCCTGCCCCGTGTACAGACTCTCGGCCTCAGCGTCTGCGCCGTACACCCAGAAGCCGGCCTTGCGGGCTTCGTTCAAGAAGTCTGAAAGATTGCGCACCATGGCGACGGCGGCATGTTCGGTTGCTCCGGCCGAAGCCTTCACCACTGAACCGGTAACCTCCGCTGAGCGGTGCCGAGGTATCAGTACCCCGGCCCCCGCCGCTTCGGCTGTGCGGATGATGGCTCCCAGATTCTGAGGATCCTGCACCTCGTCAAGGGCAATGAGCAACGTGTGATTCTTAAGAAGATCACCGGAGTCCAGATAAGGGTACGGGTCGACAACAGCGGCTATACCCTGATGATCGGGGGTTTTGAGCCGCGCGCTCAGTTCAGTCGGTGAAACCCGATCTATTGCGGGTATGACGCCTTCTTGGCCCACCGACCACCCCCGCACCGCCCCCACCAACTCATCACCGGCCTCCCCGGCGGCCACCAAAATGGTATGTACCTGGCGACGGCCTCGCAGAGCCTCACGCACTGCATTGCGGCCGTATATCAGGTCGATCCCTGGACTGAGATCGTCGTACAGGTCGTACTCATCGTCTAACCGCCACCGCAGCCCGGGACGCACGGTCCCAACATAAGTCGCAGCGTGCGACGGCCGATGCGCGCTGCCGCCCGCCGTCTTGGCATTGGACTGTGTGCGTCCCTTATCGGATCTGGACGACTTTGTAGCCACCAGGAACATCCCTCACTTCGTAGCCCCGCTCGGCGATAGCTTCGCGCAACGCATCCGCCCGGGCGAAATCCTTAGCGATGCGGCACTGCTGCCGTTCTTCGGCCAGGGCAGATATGTCGGCGGGAATATCGTCATCACTTCTCATCACCGCATCTAGCCCCAGAATGTGGACCATTTTACCCATGTCGGCTCGGATCAGAGCCGCTGTGCTCGGATCTACCTCTTCTGCACCAAGAGCAGAGAACACTTCCCGCGCCAGTCCGAATACCTCCGCCAAAGCCGCAGCCGTGTTGAGATCGTCGGCCATGGCTTCCTCGAAAGCCTCTTGACGAACCGCCACTCGCTCCCTAAGGGAAGCGCCAACGGCATCCGGCCCAGCAGCGCTCTCCGCAGCGGCCCGGTCGGCCAATTCTCTGAACAGGTTTCGCAGCCGGTTCACTTGTTGCTCGGCCTCTTCTAGGACTTCGGAGTTCAGCTCCATGGGGCTGCGGTAGTGGCTGCCCAGGAAGACCATGATCAGCGCTTCGGGCCGATACTTGTCGAGGGTCTCCCTGAGAGTGACGATGTTCCCCACGCTCTTGGACATCTTCTCCGCGCCCAGATTCAGCATCCCATTGTGCATCCAGAAGCGCGCAAAGGGGCCTTGTAGCGCCGCCTCGGCCTGCGCGATCTCGTTCTCGTGATGGGGGAAGATGAGGTCGCGCCCTCCCCCATGGATGTCGAAGCCCGGGCCCAAGTACTTCATACTCATGGCTGAGCATTCTATGTGCCATCCCGGTCGACCCGGACCCCAGGGGCTGTCCCAAGAGGGCTCGCCCGGCTTCGCTCCCTTCCATAGGGCGAAATCGAGCGGATCGGCCTTCTCGTCGCCCACCTCCACACGAGCTCCGTGTCGCATCTCTCCTATTTGTTGCCTGGAGAGCTTGCCGTACTCGGCAAAGCCGGCCACTCTGAAATAGACGTCCGAACCAGCTTGATAGGCATGGCCGTCCTCGATGAGTCTGACTATCAGGTCGATTATCTCCTGGATATGCTCGGTGGCAAGCGGCTCTACATCCGGCCGCCCCAGGCCCAGACGATTGGTATCATCCCGATAGGCTTGGGCAAACTCAGCACCCACTTCGGCGGCAGACCGACCCTCCACTTCGGCCCTTCTGATGATCTTGTCGTCGATGTCGGTGATGTTCTCCACCAAGGTCACCCGGTAACCCAGCGACTCGAAGTAGCGCTTGGCCACCATAGAGACCACGTACGGGCGGGCATTGCCAACGTGCACGTAGCTGTAGACGGTGGGCCCGCAGAAGTACATGGTCACGTGATCTTTGTCTCTGGGGACGAACTCCCTCTTCTCTTGGCTCAGCGAGTCGTACAGGCGCACTAGCTATCAACTCCTTGTTTCGGTCCCCGTTCGACCACGTAGGCGGCCGCTTCTTCCAACCGGGCAATGAGGACCGTCTTGCCCAGCCCGCCGATCAAATAGAAGAGCTCCGGGCCCTCTTCCCGGCCGGTCAGCGCCACGCGCAGAGGATGATAAACGGATTTGCCTTTGATGCCTCGTTCTTTGGCCAAAGCGACCACCTGCATCAACAGCTCCTTGGCCTGTGGCGGGGGTAGGTATTCGGCAGACATCGTCCCAAAGACTTCCCGCGCCAGAGCAAAGACCACGTCGGCTCCAGGGGTGAATAGGCCTTCCGAACAAGGACAGCTCGCCAAGTCTACTCTGTCAGTGAAAACCGACGCGTATTGGGGAGCGTCCCCCAATACCACCAAGTTGGCCTGCACGGCTTCGGCCACCGTCTCCCGCTGTACGGGCGCAAACTCCATGCCTGCCTCAGCCAGGTGAGGAGCAATGAGATCTTGTAGCTCAGAGACTCCGAGTTCGCGGATGTAGAGCCCGTTCAGCCAGTTGAGCTTCTGCACGTCGAACACAGCCGGACTCCTCGACACCCGTTCCAAGTCGAACTCCGCTACCAGCTCATCCAGGCTGAACTTCTCACGTTCATCGGCCGGGTGCCAGCTGAGCAATACCAGATAGTTGACCATGGCCGCGGGCAGATATCCCATCTTCCGGAAGTCGCCGATGGAGGTGGCGCCGTGACGCTTGGAAAGCTTGCTCCCGTCGGGAGCCAGGATAAGGGAGTGGTGACCATACCGAGGCGCCGGCTCATTCAGAGCCTCGAACAGCATCATCTGTCGCGCAGTGTTGGTGACATGGTCCTCACCCCGGATGACGTGCGTGATCTTCATACTTGCATCGTCCACCACCACGGCGAAGTTGTACGAGTAGCCGCCGTCCGTGCGTTTGATGATGAAATCGCCGATTACATCCGATGAGAAAGTGATTGGCCCATGAATGAGGTCCACGAAGGTGACATCTCCCACAGGCACGCGAAAGCGGATAGCGGCCCGCTCGCCCGCAGCGAGCCGGGCCTCGATCTCCCTTGGCGTGAGTGCAAGACAAGTACGATCGTACTTGGGCATCTGACCTCGGGCCAGTTGCTGCTGCTTACGTTCGTCCAATAGCTCCTGAGGACAGAAACATGGATACGCCCAACCCTCGGCAAGTAGGCGCTGAACCGCCTCCTCGTAGATACCGGCGCGCTCGCTCTGCCGGTAGGGCCCGAAGGCCCCGCCCGTGTTGGGTCCTTCGTCGGCATGAAGGCCCAGCCAGGCTAAATCGCGGATTATGCTGGCATCGTGGGCGCTCGTCGAGCGCTTCAGATCGGTGTCTTCAATGCGAAGCACCATGACGCCCTCGTGGTGCCGGGCGAACAGGTAGTTGTATAGCGCCGTACGGGCGCTCCCTACGTGGAGCGATCCCGTCGGGCTGGGAGCGAATCGCACCCGGACGCCGTCGTTGCTCATAACGCCTCTTCCAATCGTGCTCTCTCTAGGTCCGTATACGTCGCAAAAGGGCTACGGCCTGAGCGGCAATTCCTTCACCACGTCCCACGAAGCCAAGGCTTTCAGTGGTAGTGCCCCGCAGTGTCACCCGCTCGCTGCCGACCTGCAGTGCCTCAGCTAAGCGCCCGCGCATCGCCGCCCGGTAGGGCGCGATGCGCGGCTCTTCGCAGACAACCACAGCGTCCACGTTGACGAGCGCCCAGCCCTCGCTGTCTAATCTTTCGGCCACCAAAGCCAACAACTCCAGACTGTCCGCCCCCTTAAACTGCGGGTCGCTGTCTGGGAACAGCGTACCAATATCTTCGAGGTCGGCGGCGCCGAGCAGGGCATCAATGACGGCGTGAGCAAGCACATCCGCGTCACTGTGGCCCAAGAGGCCGTTCTGCTCCCGCAGCCGCACGCCCCCCAGGATCAACGGCCTCTCCGAGGCGAAACGATGCACGTCGATCCCGATGCCGACACGAAGTGGAGTGTCATCTGTGTTCACGCCCGGCGCTCGGCGAGAATCTGCTCGGCGCGGCGCAGGTCCGCCCGGTCGGTTATCTTAAAATTCTCCGGCGACCCGCCGACCACCGCTACCTTCCCACCCCAGGCTTCTACCAGAGATGCGTCGTCCGTGGCAGCGAGTAGCACCTCCTCGGCTGCCTCGTAAGCCTCCAGCAGAACGCGGCGCCTGAAGATCTGCGGGGTCTGAGCCATCCACAGAGTTCGCCGGTCTGGGGTGTCGATGATCACACCCTGCTGATCCACGACTTTCACGGTATCGGTGCTAGGCAGTGCGAGCACCGCCCCGTCCAGCGACGGATCGTCCTCAAGAGCCCTCACCGCCCGCTCGATGTCCTCGCAGGTCACCAAAGGCCGCGCGCCGTCATGCACGCCGATGAGATCCCAAAGGCCTGCTTCAGCGAGGACCCGCAAGCCATTGCGGACCGAGAGAGGCCGCTCTTGGCCACCAGATGCTACGCCTACGACTTTGCCGATGCGTTCCGCCTTGATCTCGCCCCGGCAGTACTCAACATCCTGCTCGTTCACGACGACGACCATCGCGTCCACCCGGGGACATGAGTCGAGAATAGCCAGCGTCCGTTGCAGCATAGGAATACCCAACAGGGGGACATACTGTTTGGGTAGTCTCGACACCAAGCGTGCGCCTATCCCCGCAGCCGCCACCACTAGAGCCAGAGTCGGTCGAGGGCCTTCCATGACACCCCGTGACAGCCGGTCCCAACCCTATGAGACCAGCCGGGCGAAGATCATCTTGCCCGACGGACTCTGGAGGACGGAGGTCACTTCTATATCCACTTCTTCCCCTATCTTGTTTCGACCACCTTCGATGACCACCATGGTCCCATCATCCAGATACGCCACGCCCTGGCCTGTCTCCTTGCCCTCGCGCAACACCCGCACATACAGACGTTCGCCGGGTAGCACACTCGCCTTAAGAGAGTGGGCCAGATCGTTGATGTTGAGTACCTCCACCCCCTGGATCTGCGAGACCTTGTCGAGATTGTAATCGGTAGTGAGGATCGCAGCCTTCATCTCCTTAGCCAGTCTCACGAGTTTTGCGTCCACCTCAGCGATGTTGGGGAAGTCGCGCTCTATGATGGTCACGCGGCCCCCGCCCTCCTGAAGGCTGTGAACGGTCTCTAGACCCCGCCTACCTCGAGCCCGCTTACCCGCTTCCCCCGAGTCGGCAATGGACTGCAGCTCTTCCAAGACAAAGGCCGGGATCACCAGATCCCCCTCGATGAACCCCTTAGTCACGGCCGCAACGATGCGCCCGTCCACGATAGCCGACGTGTCGAGGAGTTTTGGCCGTATGAACTCCTTTGAACCCGGCTGGTGGAGGAGACCTTTGAAGCCGAGTACCCTGGCCAGATCGGTGTGCCGTTTGAATCCTAGATAGGCAAACAGATAGCCACTAACCGAGAAGAACACCGGTAGCATGTAAAGACCCACAACAGGCAGATCTTTGATCGCGAGACTGCCCAGTGCGGCAACAACCAGGCCCACGAATAGACCGATGCTGGTAAAAATGAGTCCGCTCGCGGTAACCGTCGACCCGGCGCGGTCGAGCGCCCGTCCCAATTTGGCCGTAGCCTTCCCCAAAAAATGCCCGCCCGCAGCCCCTAGAACAGCACCAGATACCACGCAGGCAGCCACCAGCAGACCGTAACCCACCCCACCCAAGTCGAGCGCCGGCAGATAACGGACCCCTAATTCGTAGAAAATGACAGCCCCAACAAGGGCCATCACCAGCCTGATCGCGAATGCCATGAGGTCCTTGCCCATCACAACCGATCCGTCACCCGGCGCACCGGGACCGAGCGCATACCTCCGCCAGAATGCCGTCCAAGAAACGTAGAGCTTCCTCCTCAGCCATGTGCTTTGCATACATCAATTCTGAAGCAAGGATACGTTTGACGGTACCGAACATCTGCTTCTCTCCCGTAGAAAGCCCGGTGTTGTGGTCCCTCAGCGCAAGATTGCGGACCACTTCGGCCACCTCGAAGGCATCGCCGCTCTTGATCTTTTCTTGGTTGTGCTTGACGCGGCGGTTCCAGTCCTCGGGCATGCCGGTTGGATCATTACGTAGGACGTCAATGACCCCTTCCACCTCAGGCTCTGAGATTACCGGCCGGATGCCCGTCTTCTCAACAGAGTCGAGTGGAATAAGTACGCTCGTATCGTTGTGAAGGATACGAATACTGTAGTAGAGGCGTAATTCGCCCTCATACTCCTGCTCTATTACCCCAAGGACCCGTCCGGCCCCATGGTGTGGATATACGATGGTGTCTCCTGCTTTGAACATCAGCCGTACCGCTCCCGTAACTCGAAGTCGCGAAGGCGCATGAGGCCTTCTTTGATATCAGTAGCCCGATTTGTCCCCACGCCATTGACCGCGGCCAATTCCTCCACCGAGGCCGTCAGAAGCGCGCTCAACGAGTCGAAGTGGTTGATGACGCTGGTCACGGCTTCGTCGCTTAGGCGCGGTATCCTCTGTAGCAGCCGGCATCCCCGGGGCTGCACATGTTGTTCCAGGAAGTTGGGTTCGGGCACGTAGCCCAGGATCTCGCCAATACGGTTCAACGAAATGAGCTCCTCGAAAGGTAATGCGGTGATCGCCCGACCGACCTCCTCGACCCTCTCCGGACTGCAGTCGGGTAGGTAGTCCCGGATGACAGCCGCCCGGTCCTCTTTGACCCCGTAGGCCAGCTCTTCTCTCTGCAGCTCCACCAAGCGACCCTCGCTCCCCAGTTCGACTATGTGGCGCTCAATCAATTGCGAGAGCGACACCACCATCTCCGCACGTTGCAGATAAGTGGTCACATCGACCAACGCGACCCGCTCTTGGAACTCAAGCTCAGTCAAGACGGCGGCCACTTGGTTCAGCCGATTCCTGAACCGCTCCAGCGTCTGCAGGGCCTGGTCGGCCTTCTCGAGCATCGTGCGGATGGGATCCATGATGTAGCGGATATTCCCCACGTACACGGTGACCACATCACGGGAGGCTGAGATCGAGATTGCCAGCACACCCAATTGTTTGGCCACACGTTCGGCTGTGCGATGGCGAGTGCCCGTCTCCCGGGAGTGGATGTTCGCGTCGGGCATAAGTTGGACGTTGGCGTGGCTGATGTGTCTACCCGATCGGTCGAGCAGAATGGCGCCGTCCATCTTGGCCAGCTCGTACAAGATCATGGGCCGGAAGGCTATGTCGATGTCGATACCGCCAGAGATCAAAGGCTTGATCTGCTCCTCATCGGCAAACACCAGAAGGGCTCCGGTCCGCGCCCTCACGATGTTGTCGATCGACTGCCTGAGCGACGTGCCCGGCGCGATCATCCGCAAGGCCTTCATGAGGCGTTCATCTGTTACGGTGGTCAGTCTATCCACGTGCATTCCTCGCTGTGGCGTACTTGACGGCTTGGACTATATCCGCGACCGCATCAAGGCGCAGCCTCGGTGGTGCCTCTCCGGCTCTGGTGAACTCCTCGGCATTGCGCGCGGGTACCAGGATCTGGGGAAAGCCGCGCCGAATCAATTCCTGTATGCGCTTCTCTCCCTGAAGAACATACCGCACCTTGCCCGTGAGGCTCACCTCGCCAAAAGCGGCTACGCCGTGTCCATCGGCTCCGTCCTGCCATGCCGAGGCTATCGCCAGAGCGACGGCCAGATCGGCAGCGGGATCCTCCAACGCAAGTCCACCTGCTACGTTAACAAATATGTCGCATTTGAACAGCGGCAGTTGAGCTCTTCGACTGAGGACGGCTACTATCATGGTCAGCCGATTACGATCTACGCCTCTCGCCACCCGTTGGGGCATAGCCAGACTGCTCGTGGTGACAAGAGCCTGCACTTCAGCCAGCAGGCAACGGGTCCCTTCTAGTACCGGCACCACCACTGAGCCTGCGCGCAGGTCTCCCTCTTCAAGAAAGACCGAGGCCGGATCGGAGACCTCCTCCAACCCGAGCTCACCCATCTGAAAGACTCCCACCTCGTTGGTAGAGCCGAACCGGTTCTTCACTGCCCGCAGGATCCGGAATGGTTGCGTGCGCTCTCCTTCGAACGAGAGGACCGCGTCGACCATGTGTTCCAGCACGCGCGGCCCCGCCAGTTCGCCGTCCTTAGTAACGTGGCCCACCAGGATAAGGGCGATCCCGCCGTCCTTCGCCACCCGGAGAAGTCGGGCGGTAGCGTCCCGAATCTGAGCGACCGACCCCGGAGCCGATCCCACCTCCGGGGACCAGAGCGTCTGCACAGAATCGACCACACAGACCGCCGGTTTGAGCTGCTCGAGGGACTCAACCACCATGTCGCTCTGGGTCTCAGTCAGCAGGCGCAGGCGGCTGTCGGCTCCTCCAAGGCGCACACTGCGCAGCTTGACTTGAGCAGCCGACTCCTCCCCCGACACAAGGATGACCGAAATCCCTTGAGACTCCATATCGAGCAGAGCCTGAAGGAGCAGCGTACTCTTGCCCACCCCAGGTTCTCCTCCCACAAGGACGACCGAACCCGGCACCAAGCCGCCCCCAAGGACTCTGTCGAACTCACCCAGACCCGTGCTCAGCCGAGCTCGCGCGCCGGGGTCAACGTCGGTCAGGCGGAGAGGTGTAGGGGCCGGCCGGGGCGACCTAGGCCCCCGTGGACCGATCCGCGTGGGCGCTGCTTCCTCAGATATGGTGTTCCACTGCCCACAACCGGGGCAGCGTCCCAGCCAACCAGGAGAGATGTAGCCACACTCTCGACAGACGAACGTACTGGTGCGCCGCGGCGCCATGGCTTCGCGTCGCTCCTTTCAGAACGGTCGTCTTACAGCAGCCGAGTCCGCGCTCAACTATGTGGTCGTGGTCTCGTCGGCCACCAAGACATCAGGAGCACCTGTAATGATCTCGCTGATCGTCAGATGGTCGTCTTCGCGGTCGAGGACCACTGTGCTCCCCCGCGGGAACTTGCCGGACAGCACTTCCTCTGCCAACAGGTCTTCCACGTGGCGCTGGATGGCACGCCGCAGAGGCCGTGCCCCCATTGTCGGGTCGTATCCCACATCCACCAGAAGCTCCTTAGCCTCAGGAGTGAGGGCTATCCCGATCTCGCGGTCTTTCAGCTGCTCCTCCACCCGCGCCATCATCAGGCCGACGATGTCGCTGATCTCGGCCCGGGACAGCTTACGGAACACTATGACCTCGTCCACCCGGTTGAGGAACTCGGGTCTGAATACCGTCTTAAGCTCGGAGGTGACCCGGGTTTTCATCTCCTCGTACTCCAAGCCACCCTCAACAACCGGCTCGCCGAACCCCAAGACCTGGCCTTTTGAGATCGTACTTGCGCCTATGTTCGACGTCATGATGATGATCGTGTTGCGAAAGTCGACGGTCCGCCCTTGGGAGTCGGTGAGTCTGCCGTCTTCAAGGATCTGGAGGAGGATGTTGAATACATCAGGGTGGGCCTTCTCGATCTCGTCAAGTAGCACCACTGAGTACGGCCTGCGGCGTACCAACTCAGTCAGTTGGCCACCCTCGTCGTAACCCACGTAGCCGGGCGGAGAGCCGACCAGCCGGCTGACTGCATGCTTCTCCATGTATTCCGACATGTCGACCTGAATGAGCGCCGACTCTTCACCAAACAAGAACTCGGCGAGAGTACGGGCCAACTCGGTCTTGCCCACGCCGGACGGCCCCAAGAAGATGAATGATCCGGCGGGTCGACTTGGGTCTTTCAGTCCCGCGCGGGAGCGCCGGATGGCCCGGGATACGGCCTTCACCGGTTCGTTCTGGCCCACTATCCGCTGATGTAGAGACTCCTCCATGCGCAGCAGGCGGTGGGTCTCGGCTTCGGTCAGCTTGGTCACCGGAATGCCGGTCCACATGGCCGTGATTTCAGCTATCTCATCTTCCCCGATGGAGATCTCGGCGGCCTCGTCCGACTCACGCCACTTCTCCTCCAATTCGCGCCGGCGGTTGAGCAGCTTGCGCTCCCGGTCGCGCAGCGAAGCAGCCTTCTCGAAGTCCTGGATCTCAATGGCGTTCTCTTTCTCCCGCCGCACTTCAAGGATGGCATCTTCGACTTCGCGCAGATCAGGGGACGAGCACATGTTCTGGATACGCTTGCGCGAGGCCGCTTCGTCGACCAGGTCAATGGCTTTATCGGGTAAGAAGCGGTCACTGATATAGCGGTCCGCCAAATACGCGGCCGCTTCGAGGGCCTCGTCGGTGATACGTACTTTGTGGTGCGCTTCGTAGCGCTCACGCAATCCTACCAGGATGTCTTGGGTCTCCTGTACCGTAGGCTCCTTCACCAGGATCTGTTGGAAGCGACGCTCAAGCGCGGCGTCCTTGGCCAGGTGCTTGCGATACTCATCGACGGTGGTGGCTCCGATGGTCTGGAGCTCGCCCCGGGCGAGGGCCGGCTTCAAGATGGAGGCCGCGTCGATAGCACCCTCGGCCGCCCCTGCGCCTACCAGGTTGTGAATCTCGTCGATGAACAGGATGATGTCGCCCCGTTCGGTGATCTCCTTCATGACCTTCTTCAGGCGCTCTTCGAACTCGCCCCTATACTTCGATCCGGCCACCAACGCACCCAGGTCAAGGGTGTAGATCTGTTTATCCTTCAACAGTCCGGGAACGTCGTTTTTGGCGATACGCCGGGCCAAGCCTTCAACCACCGCGGTTTTGCCCACCCCCGGTTCTCCTACCAGGACCGGGTTGTTCTTGGTGCGGCGGGACAAAATCTGCATGACCCGCTGGATTTCGGTCTCGCGACCGATCACAGGGTCAAGCTTGTCTTCCTCGGCGTACTTAGTGAGGTTGCGGCCGAATTGGTCAAGCACTTTGGAGCTCTTGCGATCCTTCCCCTCTGCCGGACCGGTCGCTGCAGGCCCGCGGGCCGTCCGCCTTGAGGGCGCCGACAACATACGCATAGCTTCCTGGCGCACGCGGTCGGGGTCAACATCGAGATCGTTGAGGATGCGGGCCGCTACCCCTTCGCTCTCGCGCACCAACCCGAGAAGGATGTGCTCCGTACCAATGTAATTATGGCCGAGCGAGAGGGCCTCCCGCAGAGCCAGCTCCAACACCTTCTTGGCCCTCGGCGTGAAGGGAATCTGTCCCTGGGATTCGCTGTCTCCCTCTCCCACGATGCGTGTGACTTCAGCCCGCACCTCTTCAAGATTGACCTCAAGGGAGCCGAGCACCCGTGCGGCCACCCCATCGGACTCCCGAAGCAGGCCGAGCAGCATGTGCTCCGTCCCTATGTAGTTGTGCCGGAGGTTCCGCGCCTCCTCCTGCGCCAGCACTATGACCTGGCGGGCTCGTTCTGTGAACCGTTCAAACATATATCTCTCCTAACAACCGGCTTCGAAATGAAGCCGCACCCGCCCGGCGCACGTCGGACGGCGAAGGGCATCGCCGTCTATCGCGTGAGCGGCACAGCCGGAGATGCCCGTCGCGCCTCTCACCTCTCCGTGCCCAGCGTGTCTGCCCCGACGAAGCTCCATCCCGATTCCAGTTCTATGCCACAACCCTGGCGCCCGCGAAAACACCGCGTATTATCTGCGCCCTACGTTCGTCTATCTCGGGGCCTTCCAGCAGGCCCGCCTTTCTACCCATACAATCGACTACGACATGGGCGGGCTGAAGCCTGCTCATAAGATCGAAGGCCGCCTCAGTAGCCATGCCGGGAACCTCCACCAAACCCAACTCGATACCCACTTGGGCCGCCGACACGAGGTTCACCGCCTCGTGGAACGACATCGTCCATGCATGCTGACCCACTCCCAACGCGCGACCGATCTGGTCACGCGTCTGAACCGGGTTTTCGCGGGCCAACATCTTCCGGACCGAGCGCTCCTTCTCCACGACCCCGCGAGAAAGAACCTCGATTTGCTGGAGAATCTCACTCTCTGATCTACCCTGGTCACCCAAGTTGGAAACCTGCACCATGCCTCCCGCGCCTCCCCATAACGGCAACAAAGCGAAGCCGTTACCGGACAGTTCGAGCGCGGTCCCCGCCAAGCGCCCGGTGAGCGTGAGGGCGGGCAGGTGCAATGTCGCATACGCCCGCATACCACTCCCCGCGTGCCGGGGGCGCGCTGTCAAGTATCCCCAACGCGGGTCAAAGGCATACGACAAAGTCGTCTCCAGATGATCGTCCAGCCGGCTGAGCAGTGACCATAGACTCGAAAGCCGGGTGCCGGGCCTGAATCCCAGCAAACGCAGGTGATTGTCACCGTTTATCTCAAGAGAAGCCTCCCCTTCGCCGTAAACGGCGAAACCGCGGCCGGGCCTTGAACCCTCAACGAAGGCCGGCGTCATGAGCCCGCGTTCCACCAAGTGGTCCATCTCCAACCGACTCGTTTCATCAAGATCGTACACGTGCCAGGGGCGCATCCAGTGTCCATCCATGAGGGTCTCGACGACTTCGGTTCGCAATTCCTCCAAAGCATGAGCATCCTCAGCGTGAGGAAAACGCCGTCCGGATTCGTTGCGCACGATCCCGAGCCCCGAGGCTGTGAGAGCGGCCGAACTCATTCCACCCTTCCTTCAAGCCTCTGGCCCAATTCGGCCAAACGGTCACGTACCCCCGCAGCTTCTTCGAAGCGCTCGCAGGCCACCAACTCGCGGAGCATCCGCTCTAATCTCATGATCTCGTGGCGCAGGTTATCGGTTTCGGGCCCACGCTGCGGGATCTTACCGGGGTGTTCAACCGGCTCGCCCTCCCCCAGCGCCGAATCCAGATACTCGGAGAACACCTCGTAGCACTTGGCACAACCCACAAAGCCCGACTCCTCAAGGTCGGAGAGGGTGGTACCGCATACAGCGCAGAAGCGTAAATCAGACTCTGAAGGCGCCGTTATTTCATCGTCGCCAACAACCGAGTTCTCGCCGAGATCGCGCAGCACAGACGGAACGGCCAACACAAGGGAGATTCCATCCGCCTGTTCCGCCACGCTCTGGGCACAGCTCGGACACAGATGCGTATGGCTCAGCCCGTGGTTCACCATCCGCAACAGGTGAACAGTGGCCGGCTCCTCCCCGCACATCTCACAGATTACGGAGCCGCTCGCCTCCAGGTCCCAATCGGGTGATTCTTCTGCGAACACCTGCTCCTCCTTGGCAGGCCGACGGTAGGGCCTACCCTGCCCACCGGCACTTTCGTACAGGGAACTCGGCGCGCGCAGTGCCGGAAAAGACTCTCAACTGCTGTGGTAATTTTACCACACGGCTACCTCTGAGCCTCGGGGTCCTCTCGGGATCGGACGGCGCTAGACCGTCGCTAAGTTCCGCCGATTTGACAGATAGCGGCCACTTGTCAGAAGGCAGTACCGGCAGCGTCAGATGCGCCAACCCGGCAACGACCTCGACTCCGGTCTTAAGCCGGATTATCTCTCGGGCCGCAGTTGCGGGAAGAGGATCACATCGCGGATCGACTCCACCCCTAAGAGTAGGATCGCCAGCCGGTCTACCCCTATCCCCAGCCCGGCTGCCGGCGGCATCCCGTACTCCAGCGCCATTAAGAAGTCCTCGTCCAGCACATGGGCCTCTTCGTCGCCTGCTTCTTTGTTGCGTGCCTGTTCTTCGAAGCGCCGGCGCTGATCTACGGGATCGTTCAATTCAGAGAAGGCGTTACAGATCTCTTTGCCCCCAATAATGGCCTGGAAGCGCTCAACGACCAGAGGGTCACCCGGGCTACTCTTGGCCAGAGGGCTCAATTCGAGCGGATAATCAACAGCGAAGGTAGGCCTCACAAGAGCGGGCCAGACCGCGTGTTTGAGAGCTTTGTCGACCAACATGGCAAAACCGTCGCGGTTCTCAACGTCGATCTGGTGCTCTCGCAGCACTTCCTTTGCCGCTTGGGGGTCTTGCCGCATCTCGGCGAGCGAGAGACCCACGCCTTCCTGGAGCAGAGAGTCGATGGTCCGGCGGGGCCAAGGAGCTCCAAGGTCGATAGTGTTCTCACCCACCGTGATCTTAGTGGAACCGGTGACCTCTTCGGCCAAAGCCGGGACCATGTTCTCGACCAACTCCATGAGGGCGTTGTAGTCGACGTAGGCCCAGTACAGCTCCATCATGGTGAACTCCGGATTGTGAACCGGAGAGATACCTTCATTGCGGAAGTTCTTGCCGATCTCAAAGATGCGGTCAAATCCTCCAACCAACAGCCGTTTTAGATAGAGTTCAGGGGCGATGCGGAGATAGAGGTCGGTATCAAGCGCGTTGTGATGAGTCACGAAAGGCCTCGCCAGGGCGCCTCCGGGCAGTGGCTGGAGGATAGGCGTCTCCACCTCCACGAATCCCCGTTCTTCTAGGTACCGGCGCATCCCCGACACTAGTCTGCCCCGGCCCTGCAGTTGTCGGGCGACGTCAGGGTTGGCAATGAGATCGATGTAGCGCCGACGGTAGCGGGTTTCACGATCGTGCAGGCCGTGCCATTTCTCAGGCAGCGGGCGTAACGACTTGGTCAGGATGGTCCATGACTGGACAAAAACGGTCAACTCGCCTCGACGGGTGCGGAACACATACCCTTCGCAGCCGATGATGTCACCGACATTGGTCCCCTTCAGCCGCCCGAACGACACATCGCCCAATGTGTCGATGTTGGCGTAAAGCTGCAGATCGTCCCAGCCGTCGCGTACCGTGAGAAACACGGCCTTGCCGTGCTCCCGGCGAGACATCACCCGACCTGCCACCCGACAATGCGACTCAGGTGCCTTCTGATCGGTCTTTAGGTGTCCCCAGGCCCGGATTACTTCCCCAAGGGGCGTCCGACCCGGAAAACTATGGGCGTACGGCTCGATGTTCTCCCGACGCAGCCTCTCGATCTCGGCCAACCGCTCCGACTCCCACCCGGACGACTGCATCTCCGGAGCGCCGTCCTTACTGTTTTCGGACGGGGACGTCGCCTCCATCTAGCTCATCTTCCCGATGGCAAGGATCTCGTACTTCAGGGACCCCACGGGCACCGGGACAACGACCTCTTCACCCACCCGCCTGCCCATAATCGCCTGGCCTATGGGAGATTCATTAGACACTTTGGCCTTTGTGGGATCAGCCTCAGCAGAACCCACCACGGTGTAGATGCGTACTTGCCCTGAATCAAGATCGCGCATGGTAACGCTGCTACCCACGCTCACACGATCGGTGTCGATCTCGGAGGCTTTTATCACCCGGGCTCGGCGGAGTTTCTCCTGTAGGAGCCCTATACGGTGTTCGAGCAAAGCCTGCTCGTTCTTGGCATCATCGTATTCGGAGTTCTCAGTGATATCACCGAAATCACGGGCGGCCCGGATGCGCTCCGCCACTTCTTCCCGCTTCACAGTCGAGAGGTAGTTGACTTCGTCCTGAAGCTCTTTGAGACCTTGTTCCGTGAGGATAACTTCTTTTCGAGACACGAGTACCTTCTCCTTGGGCGACTCGGGGTTGGACTGCGCCTGAAAGTAGCGGGCCATTATAGGTACGGAGCGCATACTTGTCAACGGGAGGAGGGCCGGGACAGGCCGACGGGCTCACCTTACTTGTTCCAGCTGCGGCTCCATACTTGTTCCGTTTGCGGCTCCATACTTGTTCCGTTTGCGGCTCCATATTAGTTGAGCGAACGCGAGAATCTCTGCTGTTCTAGGTGTCTGCGGGTGGTGATTTGTGCCAGAGACTGGAGTTCTAAACGAGGGCGCGCAGAGCCCCGTCAAGCGCCTCTACGTCGTCGATGGCGCGCAGCTGCTCGATCAGAGTAGTGTCCACTCCTGCGGGTCGCAGGTACCAACTCAAGAATTTGCGAATCCACGAGGCCGCCCGCCGCCGACCTTTCTCCTCGGCAACCAGAGTCAGTAGGCGACACAGTTCTTCGATCACTTCAGCTAGGGACGGGCGCGGACCGCTCCTACCGGAGAGCAGCGCGCCCACCAGCCAGGGGTCGCCGAGCACCCCCCGAGCCAACATGACCGCTGCCGCCCCTGTCGACCGTACCACCGCCAAGCCGACATCGACGGAGTTGATGTCCCCCGAGACCATCACGGGGATTGAGACGGCCTCCACCACAGCGGCCGTTACCCCGTGGTCGGCCTTGCCGCGATAGTGTTCACTCGCCGCCCGAGGATGCAGACCCAGCCCTTCTATTCCCACCTCCTCCAACCGGGGGGCTAAATCGACCGCGACACGCTCCCCAGGCCTGGGCCCGCTCCGCAGCTTTGCGGTCACCGGCACCCCCGCCTGCGCGGCAACACCCACTACAGCGGCCGCCAACGAGACCGCCCTCCGTGGGTCTTCGAGGAGGGCCGCCCCCGCGCCCGTCTTGACCACTTTGCGCACAGGGCACCCCATGTTGATATCGAGGATGTCGGGAACCATCGCCCTTGAGAGCACTATTTCCGCCGCCTTCGCCATGACCTCGGGAGTATCTCCGAATAGTTGTACGGCCAAGGGGCGCTCTTCTGGAGAGAAATCGAGATACTCGCCCGTGCGGACATTGCGGTATAGGAGCCCGTACGCGCTGACCATCTCTGTCGTCACCAGCCCGACACCGTGGGCCTTAAGGTGGCGACGGTAAGCCCCGCAGGTGACTCCCGCCATCGGGGCGAGCCCGACCCGATTGGGGACCTCTGTCTCCCCGATGCGGAAGGGGACCGCAAGCGGCGAGCCTGTGGCGAAAGCTGTCTCCTCAGAACACCGGCGTCGGGCGTCCGCCCTGATCTCGTCCGCGACCATCTCAGCCTGCGCCGGTCTTACGACTGGTTGCGCCTGTAGATGATCTCCAGCCCACGGAGAGTCAACAACTGGTCAAGCTTGTCTAGCAGGCGCGCATGCCCGAAGATCAGGGGGGCCAAGCCGCCGGTGGCGATCGCAACCGCCTCCATCCCCATCTCGGCCCGCATGCGCGCGATGATACCGTCCACCTGTCCGGCAAACCCATACACCGCCCCGGCCTGCATAGACTGGACCGTCGTCTTACCAATCACCGTGCCGGGATCGACCAGTTCAACCTTCATGAGGCGGGCCGCGCGTGTAGCCAAAGCATCCATGGAGATCTCGATGCCTGGAGCAATTGCGTGGCCCAAATACTCCCCCGCAGTGGATACTGCACTATAAGTGGTGGCGGTGCCGAAACCCACTACTATGCAAGGGGAACCGTAGAGCTCGGACGCAGCTACGGCCTGCACAATAAGGTCGGGTCCGACGGTGCGCGGATCGCTGGTAAGGATGGGCATGCCGGTCTTGATGCCGGGACCGATCACAAGCGCTTCGACTTTGAACTTCTCTCTGGACACGGCGGCGTACTCCGTCACCAGCCTCGGAACTCCAGAGGCCAACGCAAAACCGGTCACCAGGTCGCGGGAGTATCCATCCAGACGGAGCAGCGCGTCCAGCATGACTGCCAGTTCATCCCCAGTTTTCTCGCGTTCGGTGGCAAACCGCCAGCCGGCGACGAGCTCTACTCCTGAGAAGAGCCCTACGTGGGTCTGGGTGTTACCCACATCAACAACCAGCAGCATCGTCGCCCCCCTTGGTCGTCACGCCTCCACAGAAAGGGTGAGGCCCAGATCGACTGGTGGCGCCCCCATGGTAAGGGCACTGGTGGACACGAGGTCTACTCCCGTCTCAGCAATCGCCCGAACCGCGGCCAGCGACACCTTGCCGGAGGCCTCAAGTACCACGTCCGGTTTCAACTCTCGGGCGAAGCGCACCAGCCGAGCCAGGGACTCAAGGTCTTGGTTATCGAGCATGATGACGTCGGCGTTGCAGGCGATCGCCTCGCGGAGATCAGCTTCGTTCTCCACTTCGACTTCGATCTTGATGTAATGCGGTCGAGCCGCCCTCACCCGGTCCATCGCCTCCCGCACTCCACCGGCGGCCTCGAGGTGGTTGTTCTTGATCAAAACCATGTCGAATAATCCAAACCGGTGGTTCCCGCAACCGCCTAGGACCACCGCCCGTTTCTGCCACGTGCGTAGCCCCGGGATGGTTTTGCGCGTATCGACCACCGTCGCACCTGTACCCTCCACCGCCAACGCAAAGCTGCGCGAGCGGGTGGCTACTCCGGACAGGTGAGAAAGGAAGTTGAGCATCGTCCGCTCCGCTCCTAGTATCCCCCGGGCCGCTCCTTCGATTCGAGCCACCTCCGTCCCGGCTGCGACAAGAGCCCCCTCTGCGACGAGGCTCGTGAACTCGGCCTCAGGCTCGACTTCGGCTAACACCGCCTCGGCCAGCGGCAGGCCGCACACCACCAGCTCTTCTCGGGCGTCTATCACGGCTTCACCCCGAAGGTCCGCCGGTACGGTCCACGCGGAAGTGATATCCCCATACCCGGCCATGTCCTCCGCCAGGGCCCGACGCACAAGAGCAAGACCCGCCTGATCGATCATGATCGCCCCTTCTCGCTTGTCACCATCTCCCCTACGCCGCACTGGTGTCGACCGCCATCTCTCCGGTCACAGGATCGCGATGCGCGAGAGTATGGCGCTGCCAGTTCATATCGTCGCGTTCCGGGAAGTCAGAGCGGAGATGGACCCCCCGGCTCTCTTCTCGCAGTGTCGCAGCGGCGACGATATGTTGTGCCACGACCACCAGGTTGAACAATTCCAACTCGGCGATGTTTAGACCGGGTGGTGCCAAAGAAGCCAGAAGCGTAGTCAAAGTCTCTTGGGCTCTACGCAGGCCTTCCTGGCTACGCACTACCCCGCACAGGTCGGTCATAGTGCGGCCAACCAGCGCCCGTCCTTCAGATATCACGGCCGGGTCGTTACCCTCCCTGGTCTCGTCGGCTAGGTCGACCCTGACTTTGCGAACAGCAGGGTCGGCCACCGCCAAGTAGCGGTTCAACTCCCGCACGGTGCGCTCCCCGAAGACCAACCCTTCCAACAAGGAGTTCGAAGCCAGCCGATTCGCCCCATGGATGCCCGTGCTGGCCGCCTCACCGCAGGCGAACAAACCGGGGACGGAGGTCCGCCCCCAGACGTCGGTCATCACCCCTCCGATGAAGTAGTGCGAAGCTGGAGCTACCGGAACAAGCTGTGTGCAGAGATCGTAACCCCGCTTCTCGAGCCCGTTATAAACAGTCGGAAACCGGTCACGCAAAAAGCAGACATCTAAGTGTCTGGCGTCAAGCCACACATGGTCTACCCCATCCCGCTGGAAAACCGCCTCCATATGACGCACCACCACATCCCGAGGGGCCAGCTCCGCCTGCGGGTGTGCGCCCACCATGAACCGCTCACCAGCATCGTCCCGAAGATAGGCGCCCTCGCCCCGCAGAGCCTCGGTCACCAGCAACGTCGGATTTTCGGTCCCGTAGAAGGCCGTGGGGTGAAACTGCATGAATTCCATGTCCCGCAGGACGGCCCCTGCCCGATAGGCCATGGCATGCCCATCGCCCGTTGCCGCAGGCGGGTTGGTGGTCCGTGAGTACACCTGTCCCGCCCCGCCACTGGCCAATACTACGGCCCGGGCCAGGCTCACCGTGAGTTCCCCCCCTTCACCCAACGACACCGCGCCCACGCAACGCCCCCCATCCATGAGCAAATCGATGACGAACTCGTTCTCGTGGAGCTCGACCCGGCCACCAGAAGTGATAACTCCGGCAAGAGCGCTTGCCACCACGCTCCCGGTAGCGTCCCCGCCCGCGTGAACCACCCGGGCCCTCGAATGGGCCCCCTCTTTGCCGAGGATGAGCTTCCCGCCCCGCTTGTCAAACTTAGTGCCCAGCTGTTCCAGCTCTTGGACACGGGCCGGTCCTTCCTCCACCAGCACCCGCACGGCCTCGGCGTCGCAGAGACCCACACCGGCCTTCAACGTGTCCTGAAGGTGTAATGCAGGTGAGTCGTGGGGACTCATAGCGGCGGCGATACCACCCTGGGCAAGGAAGGTGGTGGTCTGATCGAGGGTGCCCTTGGTGATAAGGCCCACATTCCAGCGATGCGCGGCTCCCAAGGCCGCTGTGAGTCCGGCAATGCCGCCCCCAACCACCAGAACGTCATAGCTCGAGTAGCGTAGGTCGGCTCCCCGGCGCGAGATGAACGGCGCCATCGGATGGCCGACCGAGCCGGGAGGTCCCGAAGGACCTTGGGCCAGATGCTCCGACCCCTTCACTACGAGCCCTCTTTCATCCCAGCGTTTCGAGCATCCGCCGCACGGCCTGCACAGCTTTGGCCTGGGTCTCGGCGTCGACGCTGACGACCGGCCCTTCGCGGCGCAGCGCCTCCAGTACTTTGTCAAGGGTGGTCAGCTTCATGTGCGGGCACACGGCCAAACTCGAAACCGGATGGAAGATCTTGCCGGGGCAGTCTTTGGCCAATCGGTAGAGCATCCCCAGTTCGGTTCCTATGAGGTACTCCTGGGCGTCGTCCTCTCGGCAATAACGGATCATGCCCGACGTGCTCTCGACGGCGTCGGCAACAGCGCTAACGGCTGAATCACACTCCGGATGCACTACCACCTTCGCCTCCGGGTGTGCGGCCCGAGCGGCCGCAATATCGGCAAGCTGAATCAAGGCATGGGTGGGGCAGAAGCCAGGCCAGAGGATCACCTCCCGTCCGGCCTTTTCTGCGGCCCACGCGCCCAGATTGCGATCGGGGGTGAAGATGATCTCCCGGTCGGCCGGAATAGATCTCAGGATCTGAGGTGCATTGGCACTGGTGCAACAGATGTCCGACAACGCCTTGACCGCGGCTGTGGTGTTGACGTAGCTCACCACCACGGCCTCTGGGTGCTTGGCTTTGAGTGCCGCCAAGCCTTCGGTATCCACCATATCGGCCATGGGACAGCCCGCCTGCATCTCGGGGGTCACGACCGGCCGATCAGGGGCAAGGATAGCCGCAGTCTCTGCCATGAAATGCACCCCGCAAAAGACAATCATACGGGCCTGGGAAGATGCAGCTTCCTGCGAGAGACCGAGAGAGTCTCCTACGATATCGGCCACATCCTGCACTTCTGGGCGCTGATAGTTGTGGGCTAGGATGACCGCGCCCTTCTCCCGGGCAAGACGGCGGATCTCAGCCTGAACGATGGAATGATCCATGGGCGACCCCTCGCTCCTCGTCGCGACCGCTCCCGCGGCAACGTCGTTCACACGCGTTACTTCTTGGTCCAGAACACCGGCCAGCGCCTCCGCCACGGTCCGTCCGGACGGAAGGACGAGACTTGGCTCCAGCTCGGCCAACGGTTCCAACACGAACCGACGTTGTTCCATGCGCGGGTGCGGGACCGTGAGACGGGTGTCGGCGTTCGAGAAGCCATGGTACCAAAGGATATCCACATCGATGGTGCGCGGACCCCAGTGGACCTTACGCTCCCGCTGCAGCTCATTCTCGATGTTCTGGACCGCAGCCAGAAGCTCCTCGGGAGTGAGCGTTGTCTGAACCTCTACCACTTGGTTCAGGTAGTCATCCTGCTCGGGCCCGCCCAGCGGCGCGGTTACGTACAGGCTAGATTCGCCCGCGAGAGTAGTGCCGGGCAGAAGCGCGAGCAGCGCGCGCGCCCGGCGGAGCATCTCCCTCTTATCACCCAGATTCGAGCCCAGTCCCAGATAAACGCGGCTCGGAGTGCGCCCTGCGTGATTCAGACTTCAGCCCTCGAGGTCTGCGCGCTGTAATTCCACCGCTACGGCTGCACTCGCTAGAGCGCAGGCCACCGGGGGATGAGGCTTGGTCACCTGCACCCACACCTCATCGACGGGAAACTTTCTAAGGATGGCCTCGGCGGTTGCCTGTGCCAACCTTTCCAGCAAAGAGTAACTCTTGACCGTGGCGATCTCGACGATCAGATCCAACACCTCGGTGTAATCCACCGTGTCGGTCACTGAGTCGGTCTCGGCGGCAGGGCACTCATCCATGGTCAACCGCACATCGTAGAGAAGCCGTTGACCGAGGACCTTCTCTTCGCGGCCCACCCCATGATGACCATATACCTCGAGTCCTTCGATGAAGATGTCCACAGCAGTCCCCCGTTCGTCGATTCAGCGGGCATACGGCCGGGGCCCGAAGACCGCCTGGGCCAGACGGGCCGCGTCACGGTTGAGACCTACCCGATGCACCCTCACAATATGCGCACCCGCGCTGACGGCCATAACAGTCGTGGCCGCCGTGGCGGCGTCACGTTCCTTAGGTTGGTCGATGCCTAGGATCTCCCCAAGAAAGCGCTTGCGTGAGGCCCCGAGCACGATCGGCCGTCCCAGTGAGCGAAATGCTTCTAGAGAGCGTAAGATTTCCAGGTTATGAGCCGTAGTCTTGCCGAACCCGAGGCCGGGGTCAATCAGCAGGTTTGCCTCTTTCAACCCGTTGTCGACGGCCCAGTTCAGTCGTTCCGCAAAGAAATCGTGCAGTTCTTGAACGACATCCCCATATACGGGGTCGTGCTGCATGGTTTTGGGCTCCCCCAGCATGTGCATGAGGATGACCGGGCAACCGGCATCACGGACCACAGCCACCATCTCCCGATCCATGCGTAGCGCCGACACGTCATTGACCATATATGCCCCGGCGGCCAAAGCTTCCGCCGCGACCTGGGCTTTGTACGTGTCCACCGAAATCTTCCCGGGCAAGGCCGAAGCCAGAGCCTTGACCACCGGCATGATCCGTGCCCGCTCATCGTCCAGAGGGAGCCCCTCAGACCCGGGCCGGGTCGACTCTCCGCCCACATCCACGAACGTAGCCCCCTCTTCCGCCATCAGCATCCCTGCGCGGATCGCGTGGCCGGCCTCGGCGTAAGAGCCCCCATCCGAGAAAGAGTCGGGCGTCACGTTCAGAATCCCCATTAGTAGGGGTCCGTCCGCCAGGGGAATACCCGGCGGAGACGCCGGCAGAGGCTCGTCGTAGTTCTTCAGAGCCGTCTCGATATAGCCGGCCAGAGGGCGCAGGCCGAATGGTTGGCTCCTTAGCTTAGGAAGTAGCCGTTCGAACTGGGTCAACGTGCCCATCACCAGGCAGTCGGCCGCCTCCCCCTCCCACTCGTACACGTCACGCGACAGCGCGACTTCGCCGCCTCGGGAGAGCATCTCCTGCTTGAGGATATTGGCGGCCCGGATGTTAAGAGCAGTGATTCGGACAACCCGAAACAAGGCCTTCTTCTGCATGATCTCGATGCCGCCCTTGGAAACCCGGGCGCGCTCGAAGATCTCTCTGACCTCAGCGGAATCACGAAGGACAACAACCTGCGGACGACCAGGGCCGGGCATCATGCGGGCATGCCCACCGTTCAGCTATGCGGGGTCTCGATCAAGGCCAGTACTTCGGCTCGGGCGGCCGCGCTGGTGTGGAATATCCCTCTGACCGCCGAGGTGACCACTTTCGAGCCCGGGGCACGCACTCCGCGCATGGTCATGCAGAGATGCTCGGCCTGGATGAGCACCAAGACCCCCGCCGGTTGGAGGGAAGCCACCAGGGTATCGGCGATCGTGCTGGTGAGCCGTTCCTGCAGCTGCAGTCGAGCCGCTGCCGTCCGAACCAGCCGGACTATCTTGGAGATGCCGGTGATGCTGCCGTTCTTCGAAGGGATGTAGGCGACGTGTGCCACCCCGAAGAACGGTGTGAGGTGATGCTCGCACAGCGAGTAGAAGACGATGTCGCGCACCATGACCATTTCTTGGTGCGTGTCGGAACCAATGGGCGCGACTATGGAAAAAAGGTCGTTCGGATCGGCCGAGATGATCTCAGCGTACATATCGGCAACCCGCCGGGGAGTATCCATCAGCCCTTCGCGAACAGGGTCCTCACCTATGCCCTCCAGGAGTAGTCTTACCCCCTCCTCGATCTTGGCCCTGTCCATCACGATACCTGGGTCTGGTCCTCGTGTGACGTCATCGGTGTGACCCCACCAGTGGCCACCCGTTCCCGGCCGTCAGGCTCGATCTCCTCCTGCTCTCGAGGCCGCCGCTGCCTTTGCGAGCGTTTGCTCTCCGCGCTCTTGCGGGCCCGGGCCTCATCCCTGGCTTTGAAGACCGCCACCGGATCCTCGCCCGCCAGGATGGCCTCGAACTCCTCCCTATCAATGGTCTCCTGCTCGATCAGCAGCAATGAGAGTTTGTCGAGCTCCTCGCGATGTTCAGTAAGGATACGACTTGCCGTCTGGTACGCTTCGTCGACCACCCGCCGGATCTCGGCGTCTATCTTCTCCGCGGTCTCGTCCGAGTACTCCTGCCCCATACCGTAGTCACGGCCCACGAACGGTTGCGCCGGGTCGTGGCCGAAAGTGAGCGGCCCAAGATTCTCGCTCATACCGTACTGCGTGACCATGCGCCGGGCGGTCTCGGTAGCCCGCTGCAGGTCGTTCGCCGCCCCGGTAGTGATGTCGTCGAAGCGGATCTCCTCGGCCACTCGCCCGGCCAGCATGTGCGAGAGCTTGTCGATGATCTCCTTCTTTTTGACCATGAACTTATCCTCGGTGGGCAGGGTGATGGTGTAGCCGAGAGCCTGCCCCCTACTTATGATCGAGATCTTGTGCACCGGGTCGGCGTTGGGAAGGTAGTGGGCCACCAAGGCGTGCCCCATCTCATGGTAGGCGGTAATGAGTTTCTCCTCCTCGGAGAGGATGCGCGACTTCTTCTCGGGACCGGCGATGACCCTGAGGACGGCCTCGTCCAACTCCTCCATCTCGATGACCCGCTTACGTCTGCGGGCGGCAAGCAACGCCGCTTCGTTCACCAAGTTGGCCAGGTCGGCCCCGGTGAAACCTGGCGTCTGCGCAGCTAAGACATCCAGTTCGACCCCGGATGCAATCGGCTTGCCTTTGGCATGCACAGTCAAGATAGCCTTGCGGCCCTCCCGGTCGGGCCGGTCAACCACTATCTGCCGGTCGAAGCGCCCAGGCCTGAGCAGCGCTGGGTCGAGAATGTCAGGTCGGTTGGTCGCCGCCATGATGATGATGCTCTCATTGGCCTCGAACCCATCCATCTCCACCAGCAACTGGTTGAGCGTCTGCTCGCGTTCGTCGTGGCCTCCGCCGAGACCGGCTCCCCGGTGACGCCCTACGGCGTCGATCTCATCGATGAAGATGATGCAGGGTTGATTCTGTTTGGCCTGGTCGAACAGGTCGCGGACTCTACTGGCGCCCACCCCCACGAACATCTCTACGAAATCAGAGCCCGAGATGCTGAAGAACGGCACCCCGGCCTCTCCCGCAACGGCGCGGGCAAGAAGGGTCTTGCCGGTGCCAGGGGGACCGAACAAAAGAACGCCTTTGGGGATACGGGCTCCCAGGCTTTGGAACCGCTTGGGATTCTCAAGGAACTCCTTGATCTCGTCGAGTTCCTCCACGGCCTCATCCACGCCCGCTACATCCTTGAAGGTGATCTTGGGCTGGTCAACGGCTATCCGCTTGGCCCGTGACTTGCCGAAGCTCATCACCTTGCTCCCCCCTCCCTGCATCTGGTTCATCAGGAACAGGAAGAACACAATCATGAGCAGGATAGGCGCAAAAGTGCTGAGTAGGCTGACCCAGATGGAGCTCTGCTGGATGTCGGTGTTGAACTCCACATTGTGGGCCAACAGGAACTCCTCCATATTATAGGCTTGAGTGAAGCCTACCTCGAACTTGTCTCCTGATTTGAGCTTGCCCGTCACCACGAGGTCTTTGGTTTTGACGGTCACCGGGCCCTCGATCTGTCCTGACTCCACAGATCGCTTGAATGTGTTAAATGTCATCTCCTTCTCGCCGCCCGAGCCATAGAACAGGTTCTGCACGAAAAAGGCGAGCAGTATGACGAGCAGGATAGGGAAGGCAGCGCTTTTGAAGAACCTACTCAAGTCGACTCCAAGGTCGTTCTCTTAGGGGGCAGATACTATCACACGGCCTTATGGACGGCGTCGGTCGGGCTCGTCCTCGACCACGCCAATATACGGCAGGTTACGGTACTTCTCCGCCTCATCCAAGCCGTACCCCACAACGAATTCGTTGGGTATCTCAAAGCCCGTATAGCGACAGTGGAGATCGGCCTTCCTGCGACTCGGTTTGCTGAGCAGAGTGACGATCTCCAAGCCGGCCGGATTACGGGCCTCTAGGCTCTTGGTCAGATATTGCAGAGTCAGCCCCGAGTCGATGATGTCTTCGACGATGAGTACCTGCCGGCCCTCGATGTCTCCGTCTAAGTCCTTGAGGATCCTGACCACACCTGAGGTCTCCGACGACCGGCCGTAGCTGGAAACAGCCATGAACTCGATCTCTAGGTCGAAGGGCAGACGCCGGGCGAGATCAGCGATAAAAAAGACCGCGCCTTTGAGCACGCAAACGAGGACCGGACGAGTCCCTTCGTAATCAGCTGTGATGGCGGCGGCCAGTTCGTCGATTCTGGCCTGCAGCCTCTCCGTCGATATGAGGACTCTCATCCCGGGCACCCTTCCCCATCATGGCTGCTACCGTCCACGCTACCCGTATCCCGGGCAGCATTCAGACGGAGTCGGACGATCCCTGTCGTCTCCGCCGTTATTCTACCTTCCTCCGCCACCACGACACCACACACCCAGACGATACGTCCGCCGCATACCACTAGGGGCAAGGAGGCCCTCTGGCGGGCCGGCACCTTCTTATCGACAAAAACGTCTTTCAGCCTGCGTGTGCCCGGACCGCCAAGAGGCCGCAGCCGGTCACCCGGCCGCGGCGCCCTCACCTCAAGGCGCCCTTCAAGACAGGCCGCGTCAACGTAGGCTTCAACGGACACATCGGGCGCCTCGTACCTATCAACCCACTCCGCAGTGACCGTATATCCCCCCCATCTCACCTCGCCGGGGACGGCGAGCGGCAAAGGCTCGAGCGGCAGCGGCGCCTGCGCGGGCCGAGCCCCACCCTCGAGGAATAGGCGGTCATACACTTTGCAGACACGCAGGCCCCCGGCCAGATGCCTTTCACCTGAGCCTTCCCGGGAGAGCAAGGACTCCACTGCGAGTACCGAGGCGCGCGAGCCCGCGGGCCTCGCACACGCCCCCAGCCATTCGTGCAGCAACACCCTGCGGATCGGGGCTGTAAGGGCAAGTAGCCCGGCGACACTCAACTCTTCCGCTGCAGTAAGTAGGGCAAGCCCCTCTTCGCCCTCGCAGGCACGCGCCTGCGGAGCAGCAATAGTGCAAGCGTTGGTGAGTGCGTCCATAACTACCAGTCGCATCTCAGCCGCCACCTCCGCGGCCCGGCAGGCCGCGTCCACGGCTCCGGAGAGGGCCGCCTCCCAGGGAGGGAGGACGTCTTCCCGGATAGCAGTCCGAGCATAGCCCGGGTAGAAGTTCCCTTGATCGCGGGCGAACTCGAGCCCATGCTCGTAACAGTACAGTGCCGTCTCCTCTCGCCGACACCGAAGGAGGGGACGTACCCACGGTAGGTCGTGCGCCAACATGGCGGCAAAGGCCCCCAAACCCCCGTATCGACCCAGGCGGTAGAGCATCGTCTCTACTTGGTCGTCGGCGGTGTGCGCAAGCACGATACGGTCGCAGGCTTGTTCGGCTGCCACCGCCAAGGCAGTCTCCCGGCGTGCATCCCGCGCGGCTTCTTGGACATTGCCCACCGTCTTATCGATGGGACGGTGGACTACGGTAAGCCCCACCGCCAGCCGACCGCAGGTCCGCACCACCAAGGCTTCGTCGTCATCGCTCTCCCGCCCTCGAAGGTGGTGATTGATGTGAAGGGCGTGTAGAGAAGCGGGACCATGGGGGCCCACCGACCCAGTAGCGAGGAGATGAAGCAGTGCCAAGGAATCCTGCCCGCCCGAAATCATCACGAGGGCTCGTGATCCCTTCGGAAATAGACCCTCACGCGAGATCATCTCTTCCGCCCGACGGGCGAGAGAAGACCGTCCCCGTCTATGCGGCCCTACCGTCAAACCCACCGATCCTTTCCCCGGGGTCTCATCCCGCCGGGATCCCCTTCCCGATCGGGCTGGTATTGTACTACTAGAACTACTGGGACCCTTGCGGCGTAGTGAGGGAGGTCGGCCTTGGAGACCACACATGACCCGACACGGACGTTCGAACGCTTCCTCATCGTTTACGGACCCGAATTGGCCACATACTGCTTCGGGGCCGAACACCCCCTGCAGGCCGACCGCTACCTCCTCACCCTCTCGCTCTTGAGGTCACTTGGTTGGTTGGATACCCCGGGAGTCGAGTTCGAGACGCCCCGGCCGGCCACCCTGTCAGAACTGATGGCCGTCCACAGCTACCCGTACATCCAAGCAGTGCAGCAAGGTCAGGCCATCGCCCGCGGCGGGCGCCCCTGGGCCGACCTCGGTCTCTACGGACTGGGCACATCTGACGACCCGTTATTTGAACATATGCACGACGCGGCGGCGCTCTCCACGGGAGCGACCATCCAAGGCATACAGGCCCTCTTGGAAAACCGCGCCGCTCACGCCTGGAGTCCGGCCGGGGGTCAACACCATGCCCACAAAACTGCAGCCTCGGGTTTCTGCATCTACAACGACTCAGCCGCCGCCATCGCCATCGCGCTAGAAGCCGGTCAGCGAGTGGCTTATATCGACATCGACGCTCATCATGGAGACGGTGTCCAAGCCGCATTCTATGACGACCCCCGCGTGCTCACCATCTCAATTCACGAGTCGGGCCGGTACTTGTTTCCCGGCACCGGCGAGATCGACGAAACGGGTCGCGAGGACGCCAAGGGAACCTGCATCAATATTCCTCTGCCCGCCTTTGCCGGCGACGAAGCCATCCTTCAAGCTTTTATTCGGGTGATCGAGCCTGCTGTACGGGCGTGGGCACCTGATATCGTCCTCACCCAGACCGGGGTCGACGCTCACCACGCCGATCCGCTGACCCACCTCAACGCCACCCTGCCTCTTTATCCGGAGCTCGCAACCCGTATGCACCGCCTCGTCCATGAAGACGCCTCAGGCCGCTGGCTGATAGTGGGCGGTGGTGGGTACGATCCCTCAGATGTGACTCCCCGAGCGTGGACGGCCTTCATCGGGA
>JAXGNF010000019.1:0-31726 GCA_040768135.1 Thermoleophilia bacterium
GGCCAGTTTGGTCGTGGTCGGCTGCGGCGAGGATAAGACCACTACGACCGCGGCTCCGACGACGACGGCCGGTCCGGCGACGACGGCCGGTCCGGCGACGACGGCCGGTCCGGAGACCACTCAGGCACCAGAAACGACGACTACTGAGGCACCGGTTGAAGCCACTGTGGTCAAGCTCACCTTCACCTGCGAAAAACCTTCGACTCACATCGACTACATCGAGAACCTTGGTGGCTTCTTCGCCGCGGTGGAAGCAGCTACCGAGGGCAAGTACAAGCTTGATATCGAATGGTTCCCGGTCAACACCATCCTCGCGCCCCCGGACATCTACGACGGCGTCGTGAACGGCATCGTAGACTGCGGCCAGTCGAGCATGGGGTACACTCCGCGTCGGTTCCCGGTCATGCAGGCCATGATGCAGCCCGGCGTCGCTCCGCCCAAAGATACGAATGCTATGACCGCAGCGGGCATGGCGCTGTACGAGAAATATCTGCCCAAGGAACTTGCCGAGACACACTTCTTCTATGTGTATGCCTGCGGCCCCGGCTGGCTCCATATGAACAAGCCGGTCGAGACTGTTGACCAGCTGAAGGGACTGCGTATCAGGTGCACAGGCACCTCGACCGAGGCCGTCAAACTGATCGGCGCAGATCCGATCGCCATGCCTATGGCCGACGTATATGAGGCCGCGCAGAAGGGCACTATCGATGCCCTCGTCTCCCCGGCCGAGACACTCGAAGGCTGGAAGCACAACGAGCTCTTCAGTCATTCCACCTTCATGCCCCAGATCTATGCATCGGACTTCATGTGGGTGGTCATGAACCTCGACAAGTGGAACTCGCTCCCCGACGATCTTAAGGCTGCGTTTGATTCGGTGAGTGCGGAGTGGTCTCGAACTGCCGCCACCATCATCGAGTACGCGCATGAGCGCGCCCTTGAAGTGTCGGAGCCGATGGGACACAAGGCAAGCATCCTGCCTGAAGCCGAGGCTACCAAACTGCGCGAGACGATCACCCCAGTACGAGATGGCTACATGAAGTTCCTGAACGACTCCGGTCTCCCCGGAGAGCAGATCATTGCCGATTGCGCTGAGTTGATGGACAAGGCCAACGCCGTCGACTACCCGAAATGGACACCGTCAGATAAGTAGGTACCGCTATTCCTGGGCGCCTCCTAAGCGGGGCGCCCAGGGTTTATTCTTGTTCTACTGCGACTGGGAAGGTCGGGCCGTTTGAGTATGAGTAAATACGAGCGGTTTTTTGGCGGTTTCACGAGATACGGTGACTTTCTTGCCCGCGTTGCGATGATCGCACTTATGCTGCTGGTCACTGCCAATGTGATTGCGCGCTACTTCTTCAAATCAATACCAGGCACCTATGACTATGTCGGTCTCATTTGCGCAGTAGCCGTGAGTCTGGCCGTGGCCTACACGGCCTATGAGCGGGGCCACATCGAGATCGAGATTTTGATGGAGCATCTTCCGCAGCGTGTTCAGGCGATTGTGGGCGGCTTCATGTTCCTAGTGGGCACGGGTTTCTTCTGCCTGGCCTCCTGGCAGTGTGTGGTGGTGGGAATCTCAATGAAAGCGGCACATGAGACGACGATGGCCGTGTATGTGCCGTTGTATCCCTTCATGTACGTTCTCGCCTTCGGAATGGCCTTGACCGCGCTGGCGTTTCTGATGCACACGGTTCAGTACATCACAAAGGCTGTGAAGTCATGAGTCCGACTACCATCGCCGTCATCGGCATCATCGTGCTCATAATCCTTTTCCTGTTGCGTATGCCCGTAGCGGTGGCAATGGGCGTTGTGGGCTTCGTGGGCTTCTGGGTAGCGTCGTCGTGGAGTGGGGCGCTCAGGATTGTTGCAAAAGACCTATTCGCCACATTCTCGTCATATTCGCTGTCGGTGGCCCCGATGTTCATCCTCATGGGTACGATCGCTTTCTATTCGGGGATCAGCAGTCGCCTCTTCGACACAGCTAACAAGTGGCTGGGTAGGCTGCCGGGCGGTCTGGCCATCGCCTCAATCGCCGCCAGCGCTGGTTTTGGAGCCATGTGTGGTTCGACTACTGCAGCCGCAGCGGCCATGGGTAAAGTGACCCTTCCGGAGATGAAGCGTTACGGATACGATGATGCCCTCCGGACCGGCTGCTTGGCCTCCGCCGGTAGTTTGGCCATCATGATCCCTCCAAGCACCGTCTTGATCATCTATGGCGTCATGACCCAGCAGTCCATCGGCAAGCTCTTCATAGCCGGCATACTGCCTGGTATTCTTCTTGCCGTCCTCTTCATGATCACCGTCCTTCTGTTGGTGTGGCGTAAGCCCGAACTCGCTCCTGCCGGAGCTAAGACCTCCTTGAAAGACAAGCTTTTGTCTTTGTCGGGGGTCATCGAGATGCTGCTACTGTTCGCGCTCGTCATGGGAGGGCTCTTCGTCGGGTGGTTCACTCCTACTGAAGCCGGTGCCATAGGCTCCTTCGGGGCGCTTTTGATTGCTCTGGTCCGACGGAAACTCTCTCTGAAGGCCTTCTGGCAATCGTTGATGGAGACAACGCGCATAACGGCCATGGTCTTCTTGATCATCGCCTGTGCCAATATCTTTGGCCACTTCATGGCGATCACGAGGGCACCGTTTGCTTTGTCGGAATGGGTGGGCGGCTTACCTTTGCCTCCCCTTGTGATCATGGTGATGGTGATGTGCATCTATCTTCTCGGGGGCTGTTTCATGGACTCCTTGGCCCTCGTCACCCTCACCATCCCGATTCTGTACCCGATCGTTGTGCAGATGGGTTATGACCCGATCTGGTTCGGGGTTATGATCATCCTGGCTGCCGAGATGGGGGTCATCACTCCTCCGGTAGGGGTGAACGTGTACGTCATAAAGGGTGTGGCTCCAGAGGTCCCCATGCACACGATATTCCGAGGGATATGGCCGTTCCTGGGCGCGGAGGTGGTGTGCACTGTGATCTTGCTGTTCGTGCCTCAGATTGCCCTTCTCCTGCCTAATCTTGCATCGGGAGGATGATGGCCGGTTCTGAGACTGACGAAGGGGGCTCCGCTCCCCGCCGGCAAAGTTTTCGTCGGCGGAGAGCGGAGCCCATCATTATGTTACAGGTCGATCGAAGAGATGGTTGCTACCCTGTCGCGCTACCGTCCCTGCCATTGAAAGACGTGCGGCACACCGTCCACTACGAAGGCCACATGGGTGTCTGAGGCGGCGATCAAAGGCGAGAACCACGGCGGGTCATACTGGTGAGCAAGAACCTGTTCGTGGAGACCCTCGTAGCCTCGGGCCACGATCTCGTAACTCGATCCGTCGTCATCGTAGATGCCCCGGAAGTACGTCACAAATGTGGCCGCCGCTGTCGGGAAGTCGCCCCTCGGGTCGATGTCGTAGACCCGACCGGTAACAAGATCAGTAGCTTTGACACCATCTCCGTAGTAGACGAGCTTGCCGCCTCCCAAAGAGGGTCTCCAAACCTCATTACCTATGATGAGGGGCTGCCTTGTGTTCAGGTCCATCATGTACGTGCCGGTGTCGAACACATCCACAGGAGTTGCCTGCTCCCAGGCCAGGTGTGTCGCCGAAAGATCATAAGTCCATACCGAGTCCCCGAGCATAAACGCGGCCGCCGACGACACGAGTTCCACGGGTGTGCCTTTGGGGTTCCCGTTGGGATCGACCTGCACGCCGTATATCCGTAGTCGCCAGTACTCGTCGGGATTCTCCTCCCAAGGTGCTCCTTCCACCCAGGTGATCCAGCCGTCTTTGACCTTCGGATAGGACATCGCCTCCCGGGCGGCGACTTCCACCTTGGGCCCATCAGGGAGCCGGAAGGCGTAGATCCGCTGGTTATTGTACTCACCGAGGTTTTCATCGAAATCGCCTTCGCACCAGACGGCGAGGGACCCATCTATGTTCGCTCCGAAGAAGTCATAAGGGCCGATAGGCATCTTGATCAGCATGGCTGTATCAAAGAGGTAGGCCCACAAGTCGAAACCGTCATCGGACTTGGCGTCCACAAGTAGGGCTTGGTCGGATACGGCGGCCTCCCAAGTCGGCGTCGGTAGCGCCAAAGGCTCCAACTCCACCCATTCTCCCGGAGAATCGCCAGGTGCTCCGGGGGGCGCTACCGTCGTTGACGTTGAGGCAGAGGTGGACGTGGAGGTGGAGGTCGAGGCGGCCGCGGTTAGAGTCGTGGTCGGGGCGGCCGTGGACGTGGTGTGAAGGACAGTGGTAGTTTGAGTGTTTCCGTTGTCGCCGCGCAGCACGATCAAAGGCACCGCCACTGCCGCCGCTACGACGATCACGGCGCCAACCGCCAGCCCGATCCAGAGTCCCGTGCGACGGGGAGGGTGTTGCCGGCTCGGGGGTCTCAGGGGTGGGGGCGGTGGCGAGGGTGGGGGCGGTGGCGGGGGCGGGGGTGGAGCCGCTGCCTGTGGGCCCAGCGAAGGTGGGGAGCCCGATACTGCAGCGTGCGTTGAGATCTGCGCTGCGGCCGGCGCGCCTGGGTATGGAGAGGGAACTGGTCCCGATGTGGCGGGTCCCGATGTCACCGGCTCCGATGTCGCCGGTCCTGACGTCGCCGGGTCTGGGGGCGGGACGACTGGGGTATGGGTAGGGGCGCTGGGAAGGACGCCGCTTGGGGCCTCTTCGTCCGGCCGGCCGACCGGGGCTCCACAGGCACCGCAAAAACGGGCGTCATCTGACAGTGGTCTACCACATTTGATGCAGAACACTAGGACCTCCCGTTTGGGTCGCGATTATTGGACTGATCGACGTGTGAATCTACCCGCCACTGTAGCGCAAGGACTCTCGATAAGCGAGCCGGGCGGGTGCCAAGAGATACCTTCCGGGGAGCTCTATGGAGGGTTGTGATTTCCCACCAAAGTCTGGGCAAAGCGGACGTGCGGGTGTGCGGCCGATGGCGTGGTAGCCTTTTGAGCATGAGTCAGGTCGTGTTGTTGGCCATCACGGGTTTTTCCGGCGGCGCTTTTGGATCCATGGTCGGATTGGGCGGAGGGGTGTTCATCGTGCCCGTTTTGACCTTGTTCTTGGGTGTTTCCATCCATGATGCGGTCGCCGCCAGCCTGCTGGGCGTGGTAGCGACTTCAACTGCGGGGTCTGTGACCTACCTTCGTCAGGGGCTTGCCAATCTGCGCCTCGGTCTTACCATGGAGACGGCGCTGACCCTGGGCGCTCTTACCGGCGGCTTGGTAGGGGCGACGCTCGATAGAGCGTCGCTGAGTGCCGTGTTCGGCGGCGTGATGGTGATCGTGTCGGTTTACATGGGGTTGCGGCGTACGGCTTCTCCGGCTCAGCCGACTCCGGAGGCCGACCTGGGCCGTCTAGGTGCCGTGTACCGCGATTCGTATCTGGGCCGAGAAGTACGCTATCACGTGAAACGACTGCCTTTCGGTCTCTTTGTCGGACTCGTGGCGGGCAATATCTCGGGTCTGCTGGGTGTGGGCGGAGGTTTTCTGACTGTCCCCGCCATGAGGTTGGGAATGGGTGTCCCTATCCGAGCCTCGGTGGCCACCAGCAGCATGATGTTGGGAGTGACCGCCTGTTCGGGGGCTCTCGTGTATCTGGCGGGAGGGATGGTGAACCCGGTCGTCGTGGTTCCGGTCGTATTGGGAGTGACGGCAGGAGCTTCTCTGGGTTCCCATCTTGCGGCCCGGGTGAGGAGTTCGATCCTCACTGTGACCATGGCCGTACTGCTGTTCGCCCTCGCCGTGCAGATGATCCTGGCCTCACTGGGGATCGAGGTCCGATGAGCACTGAAAACGATGAGGGCCGTCTGTCGCTAGCCCTATCGCGACTGTTGTTGGCTGGTTTGTTGCTGAGCATCGCGCTTATGCTGACGGGTGCCGTTCTGGCCGCTTCGGGTGCCCGCGGATCGTTGATGCACAGGAGTTCTCTCGCCGGGTTGCTCCGTGCATTGGCCGACCTTGAACCCGGAGGCTTCTTCACTCTGGGGTTGCTGGTGCTCCTTGCCACCCCGATAGCGAGAGTAGCGGTTTTGTCGGTGAGTCTTGCGCGGCGTAGAGCGTGGCTTCTAGCGGGTATCGGTCTCTTGGTATTGGCAGCATTGGCTTTGAGCGCCTTTCTCGGTCTGACCAACGACTAGGCCGGACCTGGGCGGGACGGACCGGGGTCCGGGCACGGGGCTGGTCGTCCAGGTCTGGGGGTCCGACGGGAATACCTGCGCATGTTCCAGGTGGGCCCGCAGGGCGATCCGGCTCCACGAGGGCGTGGCTTCATCGTTAGACCTGCGTCGGTTCACCGTCACCACTACGTCGGTTGACCGTCATCGGCGTGCTGTGTTGTTGCTACTGGCGCGTTGGTCCTCCGTCGGTTACAATCGCGCGCTGTGACTGTCTTCCTCCTCATTGTGGCGTTCGCTGTGATCCTTGCCGGTTGCGAGTTGTTCGTGAACGGCGTGGAATGGTTCGGACGCAAGCTCAATCTGGGTGAAGGAGCGGTTGGCAGCGTGCTGGCGGCGGTGGGGACGGCTCTTCCGGAGACGGTCATCCCCATAATCGCCATTCTTGTTTCGGGTGGAGCCGCGGGTCACGAGATCGGTATTGGTGCCATTCTGGGCGCTCCCTTCATGCTCTCCACTCTGGCTATGTTCGTGTGCGGCATCTCGATCGTCATATTCGCGTTGATGAAGAGGCGCACGGTGAAGGTCCGCTACAACCGGAGCATCATGCGCCGTGACCTAGCTTATTTCTTGGTCGCCTATACGATCGCGGTCGTCTGCGGGTTGTTCAACATCGGCTTTTTCCGCTACGTGGTGGCGGGACTCCTGATAGTGGGCTATGCGGTTTACGTACGTCAGACTATGAGATGCGAGGGCGACCTAGAGGGTGACTGCCGTAACCTGTACTTTGAGCGTACGGCAGAGTCGCCTCAGATGTATAGGGTCGTCCTGCAACTGATAGTGGCGCTGGCCGCCATCATTTTTGGGGCGGACCTTTTTGTGGAGGAGTTGACTAAGGTCGCGGAAGCCATGGGAGTACCGGCCCTGATCATCTCTCTACTCCTGACCCCGGTGGCCACGGAACTTCCCGAGAAGTTCAACAGTGTCATGTGGATGCGTGACAAGAAAGATACGCTGGCACTTGGGAACATCACGGGGGCGATGGTGTTCCAAAGCACGTTCCCGGTTGCCATCGGTCTGACCTTCACCGAGTGGCGGTTGTGGGGGGAGGGTAACTGGCACGCGGCGGTGGCCGCCGGTGTGGCCATCTTCGCGGGTCTCGTTCTCTACGGCCGCCTGCGTTTCACCAAGAGTGGTTTCGGTGTGGGTTCTCTGCTGTTTGGAGGCTTTCTCTACGCCTGCTTCTTCGGAGCCACCCTCTGGTCACTCCTCTAGTCGCAAACGCGTCACCCGCCTACTAGGCCGGGCTTGGGGACGCTGACGTTGCCAACGCCGGATCCGCTCTGTAGCAGCCACTGCTCCAAAGCCTCCGCCACACCGTCTCTTAGGTTCGACGAGGTGATCGTGTCGGCCGCGGCTTTGGCGGCCGGAGTCGCGTTACCCATGGCCACTCCGATGCCCGCCCAGCGTAGCAGAGCGGCGTCGCTGTCGCCGTCTCCGATGGCCATGGTCTGCTCGGCCGGGATAGCCATGCGACGTGCCAACTGTTGAGCCATCGCCGCTTTGGAGGCGTCCGCAGACACTATCTCGACGAGCCCAGGGATTCTCTCCCGGATCGTGACTCGGTTTTCGAAGGCTCTCTTGATGGTTACCGCTGCAGTCACTGCGACCTCTTCGGGTAGGTCGCGCAGGTCGAGCGAGACCTTATCGATCGGTTCCCCGCCTCGTAGTATCCCGTCGACCTTGCCAACGCTGTGCGGTTCGGATATCTCGTACTCGGTGATGCTGTCGCGCTCTAGGTCTCTCAGCCGGTCGGTGAACCACTCATCGTCACTCTCCACATTTGCAATGGCCCCCAGATCGCGTCCCAGAGCGACGATCTCGATGGCCAGTTCAGAGGGCACCGACTCATGCACCAACCCGGCGCCCGCCTGGGCATTCCACAACAACGCGCCATCGCAGGCGATGAAGGGGGTGAGGAGCCCCAGTTGTTGGTGATAGGGGCGGATCTCGCGCGGTGGACGTGACGATACAAGTACGACCTCGACCCCGGCTTCGCGGACGGTAGCTATAGTTCGTTTGGCCCTTTCGGATATCAGGCGGGGGCCCGAGAGTAACGTGCCGCCGAGACCTATGAAGACCAGACGCATCACCCTCCCGGTTCCTACCAGTTGGGCCAGTCCACGGGCTACATGATCAAGGTGGTGGCGCATGGCCTGACGGGCCTTCTGCTCGTCACCAGACCGGATGGCCTTTCTAATGGCGTCGTGCTGTTGTTGTAGAGTGATGGCCCCCCCAGGCTCCTTGTAGTAAGCATTGAACACCGCGGCCATGTGATCATGCAGCAACTCGACCGGCTCTTGGATGACCCGAGCGATCAGGGGATTATGGGTGGCCTCGGCGATGGCAGTGTGAAATGCCACATCTTCATCAGGCGAAAGCATGTCCCCCGGCGCGGTCAGCAGTATCGACAGTTTGTGTAGATCTTCCAAGGTGGCCCGCCTGGCAGCGAGTCCGGCGGCTTCGATCTCCACAGCGCTGCGGACCTCCATCAACTCAATGATCCGCTCCGCCCCTTTTCCAACCAACGAAGCAAGAGGGGTAGAGAAACTGGGAGAGGGAAGGTTTGCGACTGTGGTCCCCTGCGCTCCGCGCCCGGTGACGAGAAAACCCTGGGCTCTCAGTTCCCGCAGAGCTTCTCGAACGGCGGGTCGGCCGACCCCAAAGCGAGAGGCCAGTTCACGTTCAGAGGGGATACGGTCTCCGGGTTTGAAGTCCCCGGACGAGATGAGTTCACGGAGTTGTTCGGCCACCTGGTCGGAGACGGTCTGCGTGGTGACCGGGCGCAGTCTATTCTCGGGGCTCGTTGCCTCGGGATGTCCGGCGTCCGCTCCTCTCTCCTTAGTCATAGGTAAGATGGTAACACCAGCATCTCCGAAGATGCAAGCCTGACGTTCGGCTATCCTCCCGCACCTTCTACGTCTGATAGTTGGGGAGCCCCGGCTCCTCCCGCCACTGCCGCCTCGGCACGTTTGGCTTTTCGTCTGGCCACCAACTTGGCGAGTAGGATGCCGGCCTCGTAGAGGATCATCAGCGGTATGAGCATCAACATCATGCTCACGGGGTCTTGGCTGGGGGTAATCACCATGGCTATTACCGCCTCGGCAAGGATGGCGTACTTGCGAATTTTGCGCAACTTCACATGGTCGACCAAGCCCGACCAAGCCAGCAGCATCATCACCAGCGGTAGTTCGAAAACGATCCCGAAGGCCAGCAAGAACAAGGTGACGAAGTTGATGTACTTCTCAGCCTGTAGGAGTTGGCCGAAGATCTCCTGCCCATAGCCGAGCATGAACCGGAGGCCCACCGGGAGGACAATGTAGTAGGCGAAGACGACTCCGCCGAGGAACAAGAAGGTAGTGGCCATTACGTACGGGATGATGCTCCGTTTCTCGTTCTCGTAAAGACCAGGCATGATGAAGGCCCAGAACTGATAGAGGATGAAAGGCAAAGAGATGATGAGCCCGGCGTAGATGGAGACCTTAAGGACGTTCATGAGGCTCTCGGTGACGCCCAGGGTGGTCAACTCTGTGATCTGGGTGCTCTTAAGTGGGTGCATGACGATGGCGAAGACGTAGTTCTTCGCGACGAAGCATCCGATCATGCAGACCGCGACCACTATGATGATATAGAAGAGCCGCCTGCGTAACTCGGTCAAGTGCCCGGTCAAGGGCATGGTCTTCGTGGGGTCTTTGCTCACCCTAAAAGTATAGCTCAGAGCCTGCAAAAGCCTGGAGTCGGCTTCCTCCCGACGTGTTGCGCTGCCGACCGCTATTTGCTATCGTCGACACAGCGTTGGGGGCCGCCGTTGGGGCGGCCTTCCGGTTGAATGGGCATTTGGTGGAGGGAGGCGGGCTTGGTCAATCCGGGCGTCGACTTGATCATCCAGTTCGGGATCATGTTCGCCATCGGGGCGGCCATGGCAATAGCCTTCATCGCCATCTCACGTCTGTTATCTCCGAAAAGCGTCAACCCGAACAAGACCCAGCCCTACGAGTGCGGGGTGGTTCCCAAAAGCGATGCCCGTGCGCCTTTTAACGTGCACTATTACCTGGTCGCGGTCCTCTTCGTCTTGTTCGACCTCGAAGCAGTGTTCATCTACCCGTGGGCGGTTTCGCTCCGCTCGTTGGGGACCCCCGCCTTGGTAGAGATGTTCGTGTTTATCGTCATCCTGCTTGTGGGCTATTTCTACGCTTGGAAAAAGGGCGTGTTCGAGTGGGAATGATGGACGAAATGCTCCGCCGGCCTACGGACCCGCAGGTGCGTGCTGCGTTCGACGACGAGACGATGGGCGGGCCGGTCCGCCTGCCTGGAGGGATCGCTTTGCCCGTACAGATCGAACGGGTCCTCGGCTTTGGACGCAGCTTCTCTTTCTGGCCCCTGCTCTTTGGTCTTGCCTGTTGCGCTATCGAGATGATGGCCTTGGGGGGACCCCGTTTTGACATGGCACGTTTTGGCATGGAAGCCATGCGCGCCTCCCCCCGTCAGGCCGACGGGATGATCGTAGCGGGGTGGTGTACCACCAATATGGCCCCTCGGGTCGTCCGTCTATATGAGCAGATACCCGATCCCAAGTGGGTGCTTGCCATGGGTTCCTGCGCCATCTCCGGCAACATCTGGGACACCTACAACGTTGTGCAGGGCATCGACAGTCTCATCCCGGTTGACGTGTATGTACCCGGATGTCCGCCTCGCCCCGAGGCTCTCTGGCAGGGCCTGGAGATGATCCGAGACCGCGTGAAGCAGAGCAAACATGCCTACGATGGGTTGCGCCGCATTCCGGCCCGAGAAGCTATGGCTTTGGCCGATGAGGGGGTGACCTTGTGAGCGGAGGAGCACCGGTTTCTGGAGGTTCTCTCCCGATCTCTCTCACGGCAGCCGCCGCCAAACTCCAGAGACGTTTCGGTGCCCGCGTGAGCGGACGGACGGAGTTTCGCGGGGAGTTGACGTATCGCGTGGCCGCGGAGGATTGGATGCGGGTGCTCAGTTTCTGTCGCAGCGCGCGCGAACTGGCTTTCGATCAACTCGACTGCCTGCTTGGCGACCATATGCCGGAACGGACGGAGGCACCCTTCGAGGTGATCGTCCACCTCACATCGCACACACACGGCCACCGGCTGCGGGTGAAGACGGCCCTAGCTGAAGGGCAGGGGCTGCCCACCATCACCGGACTCTGGCCCTCTGCCGGTTTCGACGAGCGCGAAGCCTGGGAGATGTTCGGCATCGTCTTTCACGACCATCCCGATTTGCGTCGACTCCTGACAACGGAGGATTTTGTCGGCTTTCCGTTGCGCAAGGACTTTCCTTTGCAGGGCACCATCGGAGGACGCATTCGTACCGACCTACGGGGCAAGGTCTAGATGAGCGGGTCACAGGGGCGGCAGGACTCCGGTGTAGCAGGCGCTACGGCACATCGCCCCACCCTTGAGGAACTGAAAGAACGCAAAGCCCGCAGTCGGCGGAATGTCGGACACAGCGGCGATCTCATGACCATCAGCATGGGCCCTCAGCATCCTTCGACGCACGGAGTGTACAGAGCCGAACTCGATCTGGATGGTGAGATCATTGTGGCTGCGCGGCCCGAGATAGGCAACCTCCACCGTGGCGTAGAGAAGCTCTGCGAGCACCGCACCTACCATCAGATCATCCCCATCACCGACCGACTGGATTACATCAGCGGCTTTGCTATGAACCATGGGTTCTGTGAAGCGGCGGAGAAGCTCATGGGCGTGGAAGTCCCGGCCCGAGGGCGCTACATCCGCACCATCGCGCATGAGTTGTGTCGGCTCGCCAACCACATCCTCTGGTTGGGGGTGCACGTCATGGATCTCGGCACGCAGACGTTCTTCTGCATCTGCTTCAGAGACCGAGAATACGTTCTCGATCTCCTCGAGATGCTAACAGGAGCCCGACTCACGCACTCGTTCTGCCGCATCGGAGGGGTCGCCAAGGATATCCCTGACGGGTTCGATCATCGTTGCCGCAAGGTCATAGACTTTCTCCCCAAGCGGGTGGCTGAGTACGAGCGCATCATCAAGCACAACCGCATCTACTACAAACGGGCCAAAGGGGTGGGCATTTTCACCGCTGAGGACTGCTATGCGTGGCGGGTCACCGGTCCGACACTGCGTTCCGCCGGAGTGGCCCGCGACCTACGCAAAGACGAGCCATACGCCGCCTATTCTGAAGTCGACTTTGAAGTGGCAGTCGAGTACAACGCCGACGTTTACGACCGCTTCCTCGTCCGCATGAAGGAGATCCGCGAATCGTGCGAGATCATCCGGCAGTGCCTGGACCGGCTGCCGACCGGGCCGTATGTCGCCCCGGACGCCGGGCACTCGCTGCCGCTCAAGAAGAACGTGCTCCGTGATGCCGCCGCCATGATCCAGGACTTCTACCAGGTGTTTCGGGGGCCGCAGGCGCCCAAAGGCGAGGTTTATAGGGCCATCGAGGTCCCCAAGGGGGAAATGGGAGTCTACATCCGCTCCGAGGGCGACTCCAAGCCTGCTCGGGTCCGTTTCACCACTCCCAGCTTCTACCACGGACAAGCGGTGCCGGCCTTGGTTGAGGGGGAGATGCTGGCCGACATGGTGGCCATCTTCGCGAGTGTCGACATTGTGCTGGGAGATTGCGACCGATGAGCGATCCCATAGCCCAGCTCATATTCCTGATCGTCAAGGCCGTACTCGTGCCGATGCTCATCGTTCTGATGGTAGCTTTCATAATCTTCTTCGAACGTAAGTTCGCCGGTTTCTTCCAAGGGCGGGTCGGGCCTACTTATCTGGGGCCGTGGGGGTCGTTGCAGTCGTTCGGCGATATTCTCAAACTGCTGTCGAAAGAGGACATCACCCCGGCCCGGGCGGACAAGCCGGTATTCAAACTCGCCCCTTATATTGCTTTCATTCCTGCCTTTTTAGTCATGGCGGTGCTCCCCTTCGGCCCGGTAGGGGGTGGGCCGAATCTCTTCGGTTATCGGTTTGATTACGTCATCTCCAACTTCGAGTCGGGGCTGGTCCTGTTCTTGGCCATGGGGGCCTTGGGTGTCTACGGAGTGGTGCTGGCCGGTTGGTCGTCGAACAACAACTACTCTCTACTCGGCGGCCTGCGGGCGGGAGCCCAGATGATTTCGTACGAGTTGGCCATGGGTTTCTCCGTAGTGGGCGTTATGTTGATGGCCGGATCGATGAGCTTGGTCGACATCGTCGACGGTCAGGCCGGCAATTTCTGGAATTGGTATTTCATCCCACAGATCGTGGGCGGGCTCATATTCTTTGTCGCGACCATTGCCGAACTCAATCGTACGCCGTTCGATATGGCCGAGGCCGAGCAGGAGTTGGTGGCCGGTCATCTGACCGAATACTCGGGAATGCGCTGGGGCATGCTCTATTTCGCCGAGTATGTGAACCTGGTCGTCGTCTCTGCGATCGTGGCGACGCTTTATCTTGGAGGCTGGCGCGCCCCTCTCGAGGTGCTTGCCTTCATCCCCGGGCCGATCTGGTTGTTCCTCAAGATCGGCTTTCTCATCTTTGTGTACATGTGGATACGCTGGACCATTTTCCGCTATCGCTACAACCAGTTGATGTCCATCGGGTGGAAGGTGTTGTTGCCTCTCTCCATCCTTAACCTGGCGGTCACTGCCATCGTGATAAACGCGGTGGGTTGAGATGGGTCTGATCGACATCGTCAAGAAGGGGGCCTTCGTCGATATCCTGCGGGGGATGTCGGTTACCGGCACCTACTTTGTGGTCGACAAAGTGACGGTGGAATACCCGAAGGAGAAGGTGCAGACCTACCCGCGCTTCCGGGGGGTCCAAGCCCTCCTTACCGACCCAGAGACCGGCGACACCAAGTGCGTGGCCTGCATGCTGTGCGCCACCATCTGCCCGTCGCAATGCATCAGCATCGTGGGCGAGCAGACGCCTGATGGGCGCAGTCACCCCGCGTCGTTCGACCTGGACCTCTCACGCTGTGTCTTCTGCGGTCTCTGCGAGGAAGTGTGCCCGGAAGCGGCCATTGTGATGACCCGGCAGTACGAACTGGCCACGTTCGACAAAGACGACTTCTCCCTTGACAAAGAGAAGCTCTTGGCCAATCAGGTGTATGCGCACAAAGAACTGTTCGCGGAGCCTGGCGGGCCGCGAGCGTCGGCGCCCACAGTGGCCGCCGCGCGGATGAGCACCACCGGGGGTCTGGACACCACGGGATCTACTACCGCCTCAAAACCGGCCACGACGGCCGGTGCCGGACCCTCCCCCGGGGAAGGGGGCCGGCCATGACCGAGAAGATCCTCTTCATCATCTTCGCCGTATTTGCAGTCGTTGGTGGCATAGGCACCATAACCCGCAGGAATGTTGTACACGGCCTGCTGCTGTTGGTGTTCACGTTCCTCAACGTGGCCGCCGTGTTCTTCTTGACCCAGGCCTATTTCCTGGCAGTCATTCAGATCTTGGTTTACGCAGGTGCCATCATGGTGTTGTTTGTGTTTGTCATCATGCTGATCAACCTGCGCACGTTCGAACGGGAGGAGCAGACCCACAGAGGGCAGAGGTGGGTCGCCCTCATCCTTTCGATCTTGGTGCTGGCTGAGTTTGTGGTCGTGCTGGCCGGCATCACCTTCACCTCGGTCCGGGACGGTTTCACTCCAGAGGCGATGGCGTCAGCCGGGGGCGGCACCAAGGTGTTCGGAGAAGCTCTGTTCAACAATATGCTGCTACCTTTCGAAGTAGCCTCGGTTGTCCTGGTCGTGGCCATGGTCGGCGCCATCATCCTCGTCAAGAGGGAAAGGACGGCAGGTGGTGCCACCAGGGTCTGGGACCCAAGCGAGCGGCCCTCCCCCGACGTGATGGAAGAGGAGGTGTAGCCGTGGGCGCGACGCCGGCCGAGATGTCCATCCCCGTCGACTGGTACCTCTACTTTTCCGCGGCGCTCTTCATCGTGGGGGCGGCAGGCATGCTGATGCGGCGCAACCTCTTCATCATGCTTTTTTCACTTGAGCTGATGCTGAACGCCGTCAACGTCAACCTGGTAGGTTTCTCACGATTCCACGAGAACCTCGTGGGACAGAACTTCGTGCTCTTCGTGATGGCCATCGCCGCTGCGGAGGCGGCCGTAGGCCTGGCCATCGCTACCGCTTTGTTCCGCAACCGGCAGACCCTCATGGTCGATCTGTTCGATCGGATGAAGGGCTAAGGGGGAGCGCGTGGAGAGCTATATCTGGTTGATACCGGTTCTGCCGCTGGCAGCCTTTGTCATCACTTTGATCTTTGGCAAGTGGTGGATCAAGGACTCGGCACACTGGTTGCCCATCCTGGCCATGGCCGGCTCCTTTGGGCTATCTCTCGCGGCATTCATCCAGATTCGGGGAGCGGAGGAGCCGGTGGTGGTGGAGTTGTGGCGCTGGCTGTCGGTGGGCAGCTTCCAGGTGCCGCTCGGCCTCCAAGTGGATCAACTCTCGGCGGTCATGCTGCTGGTTGTATCGGGAGTAGGGCTGCTGATCTTCATCTACTCCCGCGGCTACATGCGTGGTGATGGTGGCTACTACCGGTTCTTCGCCTACATGAGCCTGTTCGGATTCAGCATGCTGATGCTGGTGATGGCGAGCAATTACCTGCTGCTGTATCTAGGTTGGGAAGCGGTGGGGCTCTGCTCTTACTACCTGATCGGCTTCTTCTACCACAAGCCCGAAGCGGCTGCGGCCGGCAAAAAGGCCTTCATCGTGAACCGGGTGGGCGACTTCGGCTTCGCCCTGGGCGTGATGCTGATCTTCGTCACCTTCGGCACTCTCGACTACGTGGGCGTTTTCGCGCAGGTGGAGGCGGGCGTAGCGGGACAGACGGCCCTCCTGGGGATCGCTTTGCTCCTTTTCATGGGGGCCATGGGCAAGTCGGCCCAGTTCCCGCTGCACGTCTGGCTGCCCGACGCCATGGAAGGCCCCACCCCGGTGTCGGCCCTCATCCATGCCGCCACCATGGTCACCGCCGGGGTCTATCTGGTAGCCCGCAGCGCCGTGATCTTCGCAAGTGCTCCGGCGGCCATGCTTGTGGTGGGCGGGATAGGAGCCTTCACGGCCATCTTTGCGGCCATCATCGGCATGGCTCAGCAGGACATCAAGAAGGTACTTGCCTATTCCACCGTGTCTCAGCTCGGGTACATGTTCATGGCTCTGGGCGTGGGCGCCTGGGCGGCCGCCATCTTCCATCTGGTGATGCACGCCTTCTTCAAGGCCCTCTTGTTCTTGGGAGCCGGGTCGGTCATTCACGCCATGCAGGGAGAGCAGGACATGCGCTGCATGGGGGCGCTTGCCCGCCGGATCCCCGTCACCTGGATCACCTTCATGGCCGGAGCATTGGCCCTTTCAGGCATCTTCCCCTTCGCGGGATTCTGGTCGAAAGACGAGATTCTGGCCGGAAGCTTCCACGGAGGCGTCTACATCATCTGGGCGGTGGGCATCATTGCCGCTTTTGTGACTGCTTTCTACACCTTCCGCATGGTCTTTGTCACCTTCTGGGGCAAGGAGACCCGCTCTGACGACGAGACCTGTGCCCTCATACAGGAGAGCCCTCGGTCTATGACCGTGCCCCTCGTCCTGTTGGCCGTGGCCTCCACCTTGGGCGGGTTCTTGGGTCTGCCGGCCACTTGGGGCGCTATCCAACGGTTCTTAGAACCGGTGTTTGCGTCGGCCAATCGGATTCTGGGTCTGGACGCACACGGCTTCTCGGGTCTCGACTTGGGCCTCATGCTGGTTGCGCTGGCCGTGGCGCTCTGTGGTATGGGGCTGGCTTGGTACATGTACGTGCGCAAACCGCTTCTGCCCTACACGGTTGCCAAGAGACTGGGTGGGCTCTACACAGTGGTCTGGAACAAGTTCTACATCGATGAGTTCTACGCAGCTACGGTGGTGCGCCTCACCGTGGATGGTTCGCGCTGGGTGTGGCGCAACTTCGACGAGAAGATCATCGACGGCGCCGTGCACGGGACGGCTTGGCTCTGGCAGCGCGCGGGTCGGGTGGTGCGGCCGTTGCAAACCGGCAAGGTGCAGCACTATCTGCTGGGGATCTTCGTCGGGTTGTTCGTAATAGTGACGGTGGTGGTTTTCCTGTGACGCTCACGGCCCTCACTTTTCTGCCCACAGTCGGCGCACTGGTCATGCTGATCTTCATGCGCGGACGGCCCAATGCCTACAAGACCACGGCGCTGGTGACGAGCATCGCTACGCTTGCGCTGGCCGTCTGGGTGGCCGCTCGTTTCAAGACCGGGGGAGCTGGGTTCCAGTTCGTGGAGAACGTTGCCTGGATCCCCAGCCTAGGGATCTCCTACCACTTGGGCATAGACGGTATCTCTTTGATCCTGGTGTTGCTTACCACGCTCCTTACAGCTGTGGCCATCTTGGGCTCATGGAACTCCATCACAGACCGGGGCCTTGCCTTCTTCATCAGCCTGCTCGTGCTTGAGACCGGCATGGTCGGCGTGTTCGTGTCTATGGACCTGTTCCTGTTCTACGTGTTCTGGGAGATCCAGCTCATCCCCATGTATTTCATCATCGGACTTTGGGGCGGCGCCCGCCGGGTCTATGCCGCCATCAAGTTCTTTCTCTTCACCTTTGTCGGGTCGGTGCTGATGCTGGTGGCCATTCTGGCCGTGGTCTGGTGGTACTCGAAGAGCGGTGGTCCTCTCACTTTCGATATCTTGACTCTGCAGCAGGCTGGGTTCAGCGGATCGCTGGCCGTGTGGGCGTTCATCGCCTTCTTCATCGCCTTCGCCATCAAGGTGCCGATGTTCCCGGTGCACACCTGGCTTCCGGACGCCCATACCGAGGCTCCTACGGCCGGTTCAGTCGTACTGGCTGGGGTGCTTCTGAAGATGGGGGTATACGGCATGATCCGCTTCTGCATCGGGTTCTTCCCTGAGGTGGCGGTGAAAGCTATGGTGCCGGTCCTCATCCTGTCGGCAGTAGCGGTGGTCTATGGAGCCGTGATGTCGCTGGTGCAACCTGATATGAAGCGGTTGGTTGCGTATTCGTCGGTGAGCCACATGGGGTTTGTCACGGCCGGGCTCTTCACCTTCAACCAGCAGGGCATCGAGGGCTCGGTACTGCAGATGGTCAACCACGGCGTTCTCACAGGGGCGCTCTTCATGATGGTCGGGTTCTTCTACGACCGCACCCATACCCGCATGATCAAAGACTACGGGGGGATGGCCAAGCCGATGCCGGTGGCGGCCGCCTTCTTCAGTCTGTTCGTACTCGGCAGCTTGGGTCTGCCCGGGTTGAGCGGGTTCGTGGGCGAGTTTCTCATCTTGGTGGGCGTCTTCCAATATGCCAAGGTCTTCGCTGTGATCGCCTCGATCGGGGTAGTGTTGGGGGCCGCCTATCTTCTCTGGATGTATCAACGGACCATGTTCCAGCAGGCCAACGAGCGGTGGTTCTCTCTCAAGGACTTGGGTGCCCGCGAGATCATCACTCTCGTGCCCCTGGTGATCATGGCGGTGTGGATCGGCCTCTATCCGCACCCGTTCTTGAACCTGCTTCACGGCCCAGCCGAGACCATCATGGCGCAGGTACAGCCCTACCTGACCGAGAACGCCGGCGGCCTGCTCGGTTTGGCAGGTGCATTCTTCGGGGGTTTCTAGATGCAGGTGCCTGATCTCATACCGGTCATCCCCGAACTGATCCTATTGGTGGCAGCGTGCCTGGTCCTGCTGGTTGAACCTTTCCTCAAGACCGAGGGAGGCAGAGGCGACAAGACGGCCGTCATGGCCATCGCGCTGAGCGGGCTGCTTGGAGCCCTCGCGGTGTCGTTGGCCTTAGTCGGCCAGGACCGAGAGAGTTTCGCCGGGATGTTGGTCTTGGATGATTGGGCGGTCTTCTTCAAGGTGCTCTTCGCCGTAGGCGGTGGTTTGGTCATCCTCATGTCGCCCGGGTATCTGGAGGCGCACCGGCGCCACTTGGGGGAGTTCTACGCTCTGGTTCTCTTCGCAGTCTTGGGCATGGGCCTGATGGCGGCGGCTAGGGACTTCGTCCTTCTGTTCGTGGCGCTTGAACTGATGGCCATCAGTAGCTACGTGCTCGCGGCGTTCTTCCGTTATCGGGTGCGCTCGAACGAGGCCTCGCTCAAGTACTTCCTGACCGGCACCTTTGCCTCAGCCATCATGCTCTACGGCATCTCTTTGGTCTACGGACAGGCAGGGGCGACCAACTATGCCGCGGTGGGCAGGGCCCTTGGCAGTCAGGGCAGCAGTGCAGCCGTGCTTTTTGCGGTGTTTCTCGTGGCGGTCGGGTTAGGGTTCAAGGTCTCGGCGGCGCCCTTTCATATGTGGACACCTGACGTGTACCAAGGCGCGCCTACACCGGTAGCGGCCTTCTTCTCGGTGGGACCGAAGACGGCCGCGTTCTCGGCGATCCTGGTGGCGTTCATCCTCGCCTTCCCGGGGGCGGCCAAGGCGTGGGGTGTGTTCTTCATCGTTCTTTCCATCGCCACCATGTTGACCGGCAATCTCTACGCTCTGGTCCAGAGCAACGTGAAGCGGATGCTCGCCTACTCGTCCATCGCACACGCCGGCTACTTACTCACCGGATTGGGGGCGATGGGTTGGGCCGGTAATTCGTACCCGGGCCATGGGGTGACCCTCTATCTGGTGGCCTATACCTTCATGAACCTGGGTGCTTTTGGAGTGCTTGCGTATCTGAAGGCGCAGATGCCGGAGAAGTTCGACTATTCGCTCAAGCATCTGGCGGGGCTAGGAAGACGCTCCCCGTGGGCGGCGGTGTTGCTCTCGCTGTTCCTATTGTCGCTCACCGGGATTCCCGGGACGGCTGGTTTCATCGGCAAGTTCTACGTGTTCAGTGGCGTGGTATGGGCCGACCTGTGGTGGTTGGCTGTGATCGGTGTGCTGTTGAGCGCGGTCTCCGCTTACTACTACCTGCGGGTCATCATCTACATGTTCTTCCGCGAGCCGGAAGAGGGGTACGAGGTCAAGCAGCCTCTCTCCGGAAGCATGGCCGCCTCCCTCGCCTTCAGCGCCATCGCTACAGTGGTCATCGGCATCGTGCCTTCGTGGCTCTGGGATTCGGTGGCCGGCGCTTTCCGCACGCTGTTCAGCTGAGCGCAGTGGGTATCGCCCGAGCGAGTCTGAACGCGCCGGGGCGTATCTGACGATCAGCGGCCCCAGGAGGTGGAGTGGTGCTGCTTGAGGCGGATTGGATCATTCCTATTACCGGCCCACCCCTGCGCGACGGCGCTGTGTTGGTCGGAGGGGGAGTCATCCGGGCGGTGGGTTCCTCCACTGAGTTGCGTTCTCAGCATCCGCAGGAGCCTGTGGAATCCTTCCCCGGCTGTGTCCTTATGCCCGGTCTCGTGAATGCTCATACCCATCTGGAGTACTCGGCGTTTCGAGACTTCACACGAGCCCGTAGTTTCGGAGCGTGGATGGGCCGTCTGCTCCTAACGCGCCGGAAGCTTGGCGGAGACGACTTCGCGGCATCGGCACTGTGGGGGGCCTACGAGTGCGTGCGAAGTGGAGTGACCTCTGTCTCCGACATCACGTACGAAGGCTGGGTTGTGGGGCGCGCGGCAGGCGCGGTCGGACTGCGCGCCCGCGCTTACCTCGAGATCTTCGGGCTGGACGACGCCCGCCTGCCTCAGGTGATGGACCAGTTGGAGGCACGGTTGGCGGGAATACGGGGGGCGACGAAGAGTGGGCACAAGATAGGTTCCGGTGGGCTCTGGAGTAACGACGGTCGGGTAGGTGAGGACGCCGGTAGTGGTGGAGCCGGTGTCTCCGGTCCCGACGTCGAGGTGGGTGTCTCGCCCCATGCTCCCTACACCGTGTCGTCCCGCCTGTATAGGGAGGCGGCGCGCTTTTCGCGCCGCACCCGCCAGGGCAACGCCACCCAAGTTGCCCAAACGCACGCTGAAGTCGACCAGCTGATGGGAGGCCGAAGCGCGATTGCTCGTGCCTACCAAGCAGCCGGCCTCTGGGGAGGCCGAAGCTGGAGTCCGCCCAGGGTGAGCCCCGTCCGATATTTAGCGGACGCCGGTGCTCTCGGACGGCAGACGCTGGTGGTCCATGCGGTCCAGGTGGACGAGGATGACATCGCCACCCTTGCCCGAAGTGGTGCAGCCGTGGTCCACTGCCCGCGCTCTAATATGCGCCTTGCCTGCGGCGCCGCGCCGGTAGCCCAGATGATGGCCGCCGGTATCCCTTTGGGTCTGGGCACGGACAGTCTGGCCTCTAACCAGGACTTGGATATGTTCGCCGAGATGCGGGCCGCCCTGCAGTTGAGCGCGGGGCGCGCGGCCGGGGCCGCGCGCCCCCGCTCCTTCTTGGGGCCCGGGCCTCAGCGGGAGCGTCCACAGGCTGGAACGGCCCTCACTCCTTCCGTGGTGTTGCGTATGGCTACTATCGGAGGAGCTCAAGCCCTCGGCTGGGACCATCTGGTCGGCAGCCTGGAGGTGGGCAAGCGGGCGGACATTATTGCGCTGGCGTTGCCGGTGATATCTGGTGCCCAGGAGGGCAAGGGCGCGTCGAGGTCTGCCTCGGCGGATCCATCTGAAGATGTGGTTGCGTTTGCCACTGCGGACGCCGTGCGCATGACCATGGTCGACGGCCGGGTCGTTTTCAAAGGGGGTGACATACCCGCTGAAGTGAGGCGGGCGTTCGGTCGGGCGCGCGCCAAACTCGAACTTCGCGGTTGAGTGATCGCGCGTATGCTGCCGATCTGGACGGCTTTGGTCGGCCGCTCACCCTGCGGTGGCCGCCGGGCCGTGAATGGGGCATAATTTGACGCGCAATCTGCGGCTGGTTCTGCAGGGGGCCCGTGACGGGCCTGGGACTATGCCGAGAGCCAATGTGAGGAGTCGGTTTTGCTGCTTGATCGCAAACGTATCAGGAAATGGGCCAAGTGGGTCGCGCTTGGACTGGCCATCGTCTTTGGACTGAGCTTTCTTTTCATGGGAGTCGGTTATGGCGGGGCGGGTTTCGACCTGTCCTCCCTCTTCAAGGGTAAACAAAGCAGCAAGACGACCGCTCCGCAAACCGATGAGCAGAAACTCGAGGCCTACCTACAGACTTTGGCGGCGAACCCCAAAGACACGACTACTATGTTGGCCATCGCCACCGTCTATAGAGACATGTATCAGGCGGGTAAGGGTAACGGCAACGAATACTTGAAGACCTCCGCGGCTTTCCTTGAGAATGCAATAGACGTCGACCCCAGTTTGAAAGAAGTCTATATCCGACTGGCCAACATCTATATGAGTGACGCTATGAATGCGAACGACGCGGCCGTCACGGTCCTCAACAAAGCGGCTTCTGTCGATCCAACCAACCCTGACGTATTCCTCAAGCTCGGGATCGCTCAACAGAACGCCGGCAACAAGGCGGCCGCCGTTCTAGCGTGGCAGAAGTATCTTGAGCTGGATCCTGACGGAGAGATGGCCGCGGTGGTGAAGGAGCAGCTTGAAAAACTGACGGCTACTACGACCACCACGTCTGCGGTAGAGACCTCTACAACGACAACCGACGCCAAGACGGGTACCACTGTTACAACGTTGGGAACGACCTCCACCGGCGGTCCGGTAACGTCTTCCACCGAGTAGTGCTTCGGGACAATCCCGCCCCTCCCGTATATACTGGGACTACTGGGGGTGGTCGGGACTGAGGGGCGTTCGACCTGGCCCGAGACATGAAGAAGGGGAGCGCTTGAGTCTAGCCATCAGCAAAGACGCGGGGGATGGTGCGGTCGTCATCCATGTGAAGGGCGATCTTGACGTCTACACAGCTCCCCGCCTGAAGGAAGCCCTCGACGAAGGTTCGGCCGGAGGCCAGAGCCTTATACTCGACCTGTCTGAAGTCGACTTCATCGACTCTACGGCCTTGGGTGTGCTTGTGGGCACGCTGCAAGATAGCCAGGCGGGTGGACGTATCTTCCGACTGGTAGTTGACGATCCGTTCCTTCTCAAGATATTTCATATCACCGGTTTTGATGGGATGTTCTCTATCTTCCCCCTGGTAGAGGACGCTCTTTCCGCGGATTAAGTAGATGGCGTGAGCGCCCGTTCCTGCGGGCATGCTATCTTCGCCCCGCATGATAATTCGAAACCACGGCCTCAGAGGAGCCTGTTTCTTGCGACTGATAATCACTGAGAAGAACGATGCCGCGAAAAAGATAGCCGGCATCCTGGCCAACAACGGCATAAAAGAAGATTCGTACTTCAGGGTCCCCTATTATCACTTTGAGGACACTGAAGGACGGGAGACGGTAGCCGTGGGTCTCAAAGGGCATATCGTGCAGGTGGATTTCCCTCCCGAGTTTTCGGATTGGCGCAAAGTCGAGCCGAAGAGCCTCATCGATGCTCCCTTGATTAAGACCGAGACCGCCAAATACGTTGTCCGTACGGTGAAGAAGCTGGCCGCCGACGCTACGGCGCTGATCATAGCCACCGACTTCGACCGCGAGGGAGAACTAATCGGTTTGGAAGCGCTCAATCTGGCGGTAGAGGAGAATCCGAAGCTGGTCCGTAGTGTCAGGCGGGCTCGTTATTCGGCTCTCACGGCTGGTGAAATCAACCGGGCCTTCTCGAACTTGGATCACCTATCGGAGCCACTTGCTTTGGCCGGCGAGGCGAGACAAGACATAGACCTCATTTGGGGAGCCACCCTCACGCGGTTTGTCTCTCTGGCCACTTCGCGTCTGGGCACCCAGTTTTTGAGCGTGGGAAGAGTCCAGACTCCGACCCTGGTATTGGTGGTCGAACGCGAAAAAGAGCGGCGGGCTTTTGTGCCCGAGCCGTTTTGGGTGGTCAAGGTAGAACTGGATTCCGCCGGGCATAAGTTCAGCGCCGTACACAAAGAGGAGCGTTTCAGCGACGAGGCTCGGGCGACGGCCGTCTTTGAGAAGCTGGCTAGTCCGGGACAGGTCACTGCAGTGAAGCAGACCTCGCGCAGGGTCGCGCGTCCGGCGCCGTTCAACACCACCAGCTACACCAGTGCAGCCACCTCGCTGGGCTACAGCGCCGCCCATGCGATGCGCATCGCAGAAGACCTCTACATGGCCGGATACATCAGCTATCCGCGTACCGACAACACGGTTTACCCTTCTTCGCTGGATCTGCGCGAAGCACTTACGGTCCTGGCCCAGGGCGAGTTCAGCCGAGAGGCCAGGCGGTTGCTCTCGGATTCCGAGCTGCGTCCGAGCCGAGGGGACAAACGCACCACCGACCACCCTCCCATCTATCCGACGGGGAGTCCGCGCCGCGGTGAATTGGGCGACCGGGAGTGGCGCCTGTATGAACTGGTGGCTCGACGCTTCATGGCCACATTGGCGGAAGATGCCGTCATGGAATCGAACCGGATCGATGTGGCGGTGAGCGGAGAGCCTTTTGTGGCCCGTGGTAACCGGGTTGTGTCTGCGGGCTGGCTGGATTACTACCCATACAGCAGGCAGAAGGACTTGGAGTTGCCCCTGCTTAACGAAGGCGATCTCGTCGTGTTGGTTGACAAGCAATTGGAGGCGAAAGAGACTCAGCCCCCTTCTCGCTATGGCCAAGGCACGCTGATAGAGCTCATGGAGAAGCACAACCTGGGTACTAAGGCCACCAGGCATGCCATCATCCAGAATCTGTACGACCGGGGATACGTGCACGGCACCCCGGTCGAGCCTACCGAAATGGGCATCAAAATGGCCGAAGCCATTCAGGAGTTCGCGCCGCGCATCGCCTCTCCGGAGATGACGGCCGAACTCGAGAAAGACATGGACCTCATCTCGGTGCGCGACCTGACCAAAGAGCAGGTGGTGACTCTCTCCCGCGATCTGCTCCGACAGGCTTACACTTCCTTGGAGCAGAACCGGGAGCAAATGGCGGCTCGGATCTACGAGGGCATAAGTGGAGACCGGGTACTGGGGGATTGTCCCAAGTGCGGCAAGAACAAGCTGCGGGTGATCCGGTCGAAAACCACCAAGAAGCGCTTCGTCGGGTGCGAGGGCTACCCCGACTGTGATCAGACCTATCCGTTGCCTCAACGTGGGGATATCATCGGGACGGATGAGGTCTGCCCCGAATGTGGCAGCCCCAAGATCAAGGTGTTGGGCGGTAGGAGGCCGTGGATCCTCTGCCTCGATCCTTACTGCCCGACGAAGGCCGATTATCAAGAGAAACGGCGGGCTCGGGCGGCGGCTCGGACGGCTAAGAGTGATGAGACCGTGGGGGCCGGGGTGGCGAAAAAGCCGGGTAGAAAGATGACGTCAAAAACTGCCACCAAATCTGCGTCAAAGACCGCAACCAAATCTGCAACAAAGGCGGTCACGAAGGCGACGGACAAAACCGCAACGGCGGCGGCAGCGAAGACTCCAACAAGGGCAGCGGTTAAGATGACCTCTCATGCCGGAGGGCGGACGACGGCCGGCAAGACCGGCTCCCACACGGGTTCGTCCAAGGCGGCGCCCTCCGCTGGTGTCGCCGCCGCACGAAGTGACACGAACGAGCCCCTGGCTCCGGTCGTGGTCGGGTCTGATGACGAGGCCTAGCCCCGACGGGCACCGAGCCAGCATGGACGAACAGCGACATCCTGCAGATCCTCCCGAGGACGCCACCCTGGATGAGGCGGTTCTGGCCGGGATGGGCAGCGGATACCAAGGCGTCTTCATCACCTTTGAGGGTCTCGACGCCTGCGGTAAGTCTACGCAGATGGAGTTGTTGGCAAGCGGTCTTCGCGAGCGGGGATACATTGTCCTTCTAACCCGCGAACCGGGTGGAACGACTCTGGGTGAGGCGATACGCGACCTGCTGCTCGACCCCCGCTACCACGGCATGTCGGCAAGGGCCGAGGCTCTTCTGTACGCTGCGGCCCGCGCCCATCTGGTCGAGCAGGTCATCCGGCCGGCTCTTGCGGACGGCCGAGTGGTGTTGTGCGACCGGTATGTGGATTCTTCTCTCGCATACCAAGGTTACGGCCGAGGTTTGGGCAGTGACGACATCATCACTCTCAACGTGTGGGCGACTGAGTGCCTTTTCCCCGACTTGACCCTGTATTTGGATCTCGATGATTCGCTCCGCTCGGGCCGTCTGGCGGCGGTGCCCGACCGCCTTGAAGCCGAGGACGAGGCCTTCCACAGGCGGGTCGGCGAAGGGTATCGGGAGTTGCTGACCTCGCACCCGCACCGCATCCGCCGGGTTGATGCGCGAGGGACTGAGGCTGAGGTGCAGGAGCGCGTCCGGGCCGTGGTCGAGGAGGAGCTCGAACTGTTCAGCCATTGAGCGACGCTGAGACGCCGTCGGACGCGCCAGCGGAGGTGGGATGAAGAGCCTGTTCGCCGACATCGTGGGTCAGCAGATGGCCGTTTCGGTCCTCAGCCGGGCCTTGGAGCAGGGGGCTTCTCACGCCTATCTTTTCTTGGGTCCCCCCGGGGTGGGCAAGAGCGAAGCCGCGCTTGCATTTGCGGCCGGACTGGCTTGTCCCGAGCGAGGCTGCGGTGTCTGCAATACCTGCCGACGGGTGCTGGGGGGTCTTCACCCCGACGTGGACGTCGTGGTTCCCGAGGGGAACGTCATCCGCAAAGAAGAGATCACCGAGGTCAACCTCCAGGCCGTCTACCGGCCTTACGAGGCCAAGGCCAAGGTCTACATCTTTCTGGAGGCCGACAGTTTCAATACTGAGGCGACCAACGCTTTCTTGAAGACCCTCGAGGAGCCTCCGGGCCACGTGCACTTCATCTTGGTCACCGACCGTCCCGAGCGCCTGCTGCCCACCATCACCTCTCGGTGCCAGCCGATCACGTTCTCGCCGGTGCCGGTGCCGGCTATGGCCGCCGACCTAGTGAGTCGATTCGGTCTATCGGAAGAGGAGGCTGTTTTGATGGCCCGTGTGGCCGGTGGGGATCTCGCCTACGCACGGGAGCTCGCCACTTCGGAGAGTGCGCGTCGACAACGTGCCCAGCTCCTAGATCTTGCGCGTGACCTACCGTCTGCCGGCCTTATGGATACGCAGGTAGCCCTCGATGAGGTCATGGCTACGATCGAGAGCAGGGCTGGGGAGCGGACCCAGGATTTGGAAGAAGAACTCGCCCGGCGGTTGGAGTGGGCCGGGGATGCCCGTACGCGGAGCCGGCTCAAGAAACGTCACGATGACAACGTCAAACGGCAACAACGCCGGCTGCAGACACAGGGCCTCCAGACCGTTACCCGGGTATTTGCAGGCTGGTATCGGGACTTGGCGTTGGTGTCCGCCGGTGCACATGAGGCCGTACTTAACCTAGACCGCCTTGACGAACTGCGTGTGATCGCGCTCCCGGAGGGCCTCCTCCGTTACGCTCAGGCCGTGATGGCCGTCAACAAGGCGCAAGAACGGCTCCGGTATAATGTCGATGCCCGATGCGCCATCGGGGATATGTTCCGTTCCATTAAGGAGGCCCTGACTCAGTGGCCGAGATTGTAGGTGTTGTTTTTCGCGGCGGGGTCAAGGTGTATCACTTCGATCCGGCCGGACTTGAGCTTTGCCGAGGGGACCGCGTTGTCGTGCAAACCAGCAGTGGTCCGGAGATCGGCCAAGTGGTCGAATCGCCGAAGATGGTGGATGATTCCGAGCTACCCGCTCCGCTGAAGAAGGTGGTGCGGGTCGCCACCGGCAAAGATCTACAGAGCCAGGCAGCGAGTGAGGAGCTGCGCAAAGAGGCTATGGAGACCTGTCGTGAGTTGATCGAAGTACACGGCTTGGACATGAAGCTGGTGGGCGCCGACATTGGGTTCGGCGGCGAGAAGATCACCTTCAGCTTCCATGCTGAAGAGCGGGTGGACTTTCGCGGGCTAGTGGCCGATCTGGCCAAGACGCTCAAGATGCGCATCGAACTCCGGCAGGTGGGTGCCCGCGAAGAGGCACGCTTGGTCGGCGGTCTGGGTCCTTGTGGCCGGGGGCTGTGTTGCACCCTGTTCTTGGGGGACGATGAACCAGTGTCCATCCGTATGGCCAAAGAACAGAACCTCCCTCTCAATCCAATGAAGATCTCGGGACTGTGCGGCCGGCTGATGTGCTGTCTCAAGTACGAGCAGGACCAATATGTTCGCTTCCGCAAAGAGGCCCCGGCGAAGGGGACCCGGGTCTCTACGCCGGACGGGGAGGGTGCGGTCGCCGGATACAGCGTGACCAAGGACGCGATAATGGTCCGTCTCGAAGACGGCTCGTTCGTCGAGGTGAAGCTGAGCACCTGTGAGCCGCAGGAGGGTGGAGGGCTCTTGGTGATCCCTGAGGTGAAGGAGCCGGCCTACCTGCCTGTGCTTGACGATCTGCCCGGACTGAAGGCCTTGGCAACGGCAGAGGACGAAGGTAACGAGGAGCTGCCGGTGGTCGAGGCCGAAGTCGTCTTGGGAGCAGATGGGGAACCGGTCGAGGTCATTGTCGCCGAGGGTTCTCGCCGGAATCGAGGCCGTCGTGGGCGCGGCCGGCGTCGGAGTAAAGACCGCACACAGGCACACACCGCTGGAGAGGCGGGCACCGAAGCCTCCGGTCGCCGTGAAAAAGTCACAGCGAAGAGCGGGCGGCGAACGGGAGACAAAGCCGCTGCTGCCGAGGGGAAGAAAAGCGGCGCGGCCGGGGCTGGTTCGAAGCGGGCACGTAGCAATTCCAGTAAGACGGGCAGTCAGCTAAGCGGGAGCGCGGGCGAGTCCACTCGTGGCGAACAGCGGTCTTCTCGCATTGAGCGACAAGGCAAGGAGAGGCAAGACCCTGAGGCCGGAGGCGGCCGTAGTGACCGAAACCAACCGTCGTCCCCCGGCACGTCGCCCAAACGCCGACGTAGGCCGCGGCGCTCGGGGGGCGCAGGTGGCGAGGGGACGGCTGATACCGAGGCAGGGAGTGGCGCTGCGGGTGCAGGCGGGGGTGGCGAATAGAGCGTGTGGTCTCCGACGGCTCTGAGCGCGGCCATTGGCGGGACTGAGCAACCGCGCTTCTGGCCGGCGATAGGTGACGCCGCTCCCCCACGATGGCAGCTTGGGGGCTGCCGATACCGGAGTAGAACGACCGGCGGGAGCAGTCATCGAGGTCCAGGACCTTGTCAGCGTCCTCTTGAACTTCTAAACTAAGGCGCTCCCTGGGGCGGCGGTATGGGTGGTCCGCCCTCCGGGCATCACGGGCCGACGTAGCTCAGATGGCAGAGCGGCTCACTCGTAATGAGCAGGTCCGGGGTTCGATTCCCCGCGTCGGCTTTCCCGCTGGTAGAGCGGGTTTCCGATCAGAACCCGCATCGATCCCCGGGGAACAGCGTCCGGCGGCCCTCGTGTGGTTGTACCTCTATCTGCCTGCATGTCCCGGTCAGACTCACTCGACTTGTGACGATGCTGTGACGACGGAGGGGGTTGCCAGATGGCCTGCCCCACAAAAGAGCCCATCGACCGTCCAGAGCGATGGAGATCTCAAGATGTGGTCTGGGACGGGGCAATCCCCCCGCTTCGGAGTCTGGGTGGGGCCCAAGGGCACCAAGACGTTCGTCGTGGACAATCACACCTCTACCGGTCGCCGCCGCCGTCGGGCTATCGGTCGCTTCGTGTGCTCACGCTGAAGCAGGCCGGAGCGCAGCCCACCGCGCAGCGGACGAAGTCCCTGGAGCCATCGCTGCCGCTCTTGATACCTCGGCTCAGAGTGCCGACGTGATCGGCATACAGGAGCGACGGCGGCGGAGGACCAAGTGAGGACAGAACGCAAAAAGCCTCGTCCCACCAGCAAGGCAGGGCGGGGCAGCGGGGCGCCTGGAGAACCAGCGACGAGCCTCTTCGTGCTGCCGCTGGGATTGTTACTCATCCGTGCTGGGTATGTCAGAGCGTGAAATGATGCTCAGTAGCTTGCTGCCGGGGGTGCTCCATGAGTGTATTCCTGCTGATTCTACTTATCGTAGCCGCTATCGTACTGTTCGGCCTGGGATTCATCGTCAAGTGGCTGTTCTACATCGCAGCGGCCCTGTTCCTCATCTGGATCATCTCTCTCCTTATCGCCCTCATTCGCAGACGATAACTGCGGACTCAAGGAAGTCGCGAAAGGAGGGGGTAGCGCCGGTGAGATTCGAACCCACATCTGCGGGATATGAGCCTGCCGAGGGAGCCTCCCCTCTACGGCGCAGTGAAACCCGGGATCCGTGAACGACGACCTAGACACCGCTGCTGCGACCGACGCCCGCCCATTATAAAATGAGAGTATTGTTTCTCGAGCGTGTTTGTGCATTTGGGGACCTACCCGCAGTAAACGCTGATATGACACGGCCTCGAGATGGGCGCCCGAATAGAGTCCGGGGTGGCGTGCTATAATCCGCCAAGCATCCGTTAGGAATACGCTCTAGGCGCAGCGCCGAGCCTCAAATCTCTTCGCTCAGTCTCCAGTCTTACCCTTTCGTTTGTCGCAATGTAACTCCGTTCATGGAGGCTGTAGTGAATTCAGCGAAACTGTACGTAGGCAACCTTAGCTATGACACCTCCGAGGCGAGCATCAGAACTGCCTTCGAAGCTCACGGCGAAGTGACCTCGGTCAACCTCATCACCGAACGTGACTCCGGACGCCCGAAGGGGTTCGGGTTCGTGGAGATGGGGTCGACGGATGAGGCTGAGAAGGCCAAAGCCGCCCTCGATGGCACCCAGCTTGATGGACGCGCTCTCAAGGTCGACGTGGCCAAGGAAATGACGCCCCGCGCGCCTCGCTTCGGCGGCAGCTCTGGTCGCGGTGGCTACGGCGGTGGTAATCGCTGGTAGAAGATGCACCACAAGCGCAGTGACAAAACGCCGGCCTTCGGGCCGGCGTTTTGTCGTGGCCGGACCGGCCGGCAGTTTCGAGGTCCTGCATCTGCCCCACTGGTCACGCTCCGAGATGCGCGCGGCCTTTGGCTTCACGCTGGATCAGTACCTCTTCTACGGCGTCTACCCGGACGCGGCTTCGTTGGCCGGCGATCCCGAGCGCTGGGCCCGCTACATCCGCGGCTCCCTCATCGAGACCACCATCGCGCGTGATGTGCTCGTCGGTTCTGGTTGTGTCCGGTTCGCCCCGATTGCCCAGCCCGACCGTAGCAGCCCAGGAGGTTTCGCACGCCCGCCCAGGCCTGAGGGCGGCTTCGCTAACGTTTCAGCTCATAAGTGATAGTCGCTGTGACATAGATGTCCAGGTTCTGCGGGCTGATCGGCGGGGGAGCGATCGCGGCGGCGGCCGTGGTCGTAGTGAACTCTGCCCCTGCGCGGTAGTCATAGTAGTAAGCGGGAGAGGAGTAGCCCTCAGTAAGGACGAGTACTTCTCCCAGGGTCACCCCGTTGGCGATGGCGAAGGCCTCGGCTTTGGCACGGGCTTGGGCTGAGGCTTGGGCGAGTGCCTCAGTCTGGGCCTTGGTGTTGTCGGAGAGTTGCCAAGTGGGGCCATAGAGGTTGTTGGCTCCCGCCTCCGTAGCGGCAGCGAACACATCTCCGATGATGTCGAAGTCGGTGAGGGTGACCGTTACCGAGTTGTGGGCCTGATAGCTGGTGCCGGTCTGTTGGCCCGTCTTTGGGTCGAAGATGGGATATCTGTAGACGCTGACGTTGGCCGTTTCAATGGCCGAGT
>JAXGNF010000020.1:0-6824 GCA_040768135.1 Thermoleophilia bacterium
CCGCGTGTTCTCTTCCGGCCCTTTTCAGGTCCTCCCGCAGTGCAGGATCGTGCAGCAAACGTCTCAATACCTCAGCAAGGCCAGGCGCATCCCCCGAGGGAAAGAAAAGAGCCGCCTCGCCTACTGCTTCGGGTAGCGAAGAGGCTTCCGCGCAGACCACGGGGGCACCGAAGGCCATAGCTTCCAACGGTGGTAAACCAAACCCTTCGTAGCGAGAGGGAAAGACGAAGGCAAGGGCTCCCGAGTAGAGGGCCCGGAGTTCGGTGTCTTCGACCCACCCGGTGAACGAGACTCGCGCTCGTATCTCGGGTGGAGCTTTCGCCGTGTTTCTGTCTATGTACCCGGGGGGTCCGGCGCCAACCAGAAGCAAACGAAGATCGGGTTCCGAAGACGCAAGCAGGGAGAACGCCTGCAGTAATGTGGGGAGATCTTTGTGCGGCTTCGTGTTCCCCATGGAGAGAAGGTACGGCTGTGAAGCCAAGTCGGCCAGTCTGCCCTCAAGCGAAGCGATCGGCCCGCAGGAGAAGTCATCGACGGCTTCCGGGATTATCTCCAGTTTGTGTTGTGATACCGTGAAGAGCCTGCTCACGTCCTGGGCAGTGGCCTGCGACGGCACGATGATGCGGGCGGCTCTTCGCGTGGCCCGGATATTCCAACGCCGGTAGATAGTGCGTTTGACGGTCGACGGCAGAACGCCCGGGACGACCATCGGAGTAAGATCGTGCAGCGTGACCACGAGAGGCCTATCGAGCGGCATGGGGGTCGGGAAGTGCAGGGAATGGATGATGTCGGGTTTGGCTGCAACGACCAGCCGTCCAAGCTGTAGTGCTCCACGCAGGCTGAAGGGATGTGCTCCTGCGTTCACGGAGGTGCTGTTTGGGCCGGGCCCAACCGGCGGGTCCTCGCCGGGGCGGCAGACCTGCACCAGTTCTAAGTCACCACGTGCCGCGAGGGCCCGGGCCAGTCCCGTCGTGTAGCGGCCGATGCCGGACCATGTGGCCATGCGGCAATCAAGAAGGACGCGCATCAGGGAGCTCCTCCCAAGAATCGGCGGAGGGCGAGCCACGAGCGTGCGCATATCTTGAGCCCCCACAAACCGTGGAGGTCGCAATATCGGTAGAACGAGGAGCGGTAGGCCAGAGCTGTAGCGTCGCCGGGCGCCATAGAACCACCCAAATGATGAGTCGCATGGGCTCGTGGCTCCAACAGGACCTCCCATCCGCCCCTCCGCATCCTGTGGCACCATTCGACGTCCTCATAGTATAAAAAGAAGCCTTCATCCATGAGACCGACCTCTCGGATGGCCGCACGTCTCACCAGCATCGCCGCCCCCGAGACCCAGTCGACCGGCGCTGTCGCAACCGGTGCGTTGGGCGACAGCTTCGGGTTCCCCCGGAGCCGTTGAACGATTCTCCACAGCCGCAGACGTATTGCCCCGAAGAACGTTGGAAAACGGCCAAAGGAATTCGCCTGGACGCTGCCGTCAGGATTCAAGATCAGCGGACCGATGATACCGGCGCGGGGATGGGCCTGGGCCGTCGCCACGAGAGCATCCAGGGCCCCCGGACAGAGCGCTGCATCAGGATTAAGCAACAGCACGAGCGCCGAGTCCGTCGACTCGATGCCTCGATTGTTGGCTGCCGCGAAGCCCCTGTTGGGAACCGGCAAGAGGTTTATCCCAAGACCCTGCTCTCTAAGTGCGTCGACGCTGTCGTCGGTGCTGTCGGCGTCCACGACCCAAACGTGCGAGGCGCCGGCCTGAGCGATGGCGGAACTCACTGCATCGGCCAGAAAATGACCGGCGTTGTGGGTCACTATTACGACATCGAGGCACATGGGGCGGCCCTGCCTCTAGAGTCTGGCTATGAAACGGGCGAGACCGTCCTGCCAAGAAGGCAGTCTTACGCCCAAGCCGGCCGCCTTGGTGCAGTCGAGCACCGAATTGTGGGGCCGTATCGCCTTCGTGGGGAAGGTCTCCGATCCTACCGGCTCCACCGTAAGGTCTTCGGATATCTCAAAACCTGCCAGCCGAAGCGTCTCCACAGCCAGCTCATAACGAGAGCATGAGCCGCTCCCCGCTAGGTGGTAGAGCCCGGTGGCTCCGGCAGATAGGAGGGCGACCAGTCCCTCGGCGAGGTCGTTGCTGTACGTGGGTGATCCGACTTCGTCGGTCACCACCTGCAAGGTCGGGGGCGTGGGCTTGTGGCCGGGTTTCGTATCTCCCGATAAACGACCGGAAGCGGCCATGGCCGAGCGGGCAAGGTTCAGGATCTTCAGGGGGAAGTTCGTGCCTCCGGGGCCGTACGTCCAAGACGTACGTACGACCAGCGCCCCAGGATAGGCAGAGAAGACTGCCTTTTCGCCCGCCAGTTTAGACGCCCCATAAATGTTTAGCGGTCGGGGCTCGTCGCTTTCGTTGTACGGTCCCGTCTTGGCGCCGTCGAACACGAAGTCGGTTGACACGTGTACCAGCCGTAACCCGGCCGTGAGACTCACCGCCGCCAGCCAACCCGCGGCGACTTCGTTCACAAGCGAAGCCCTCTCTGGGTCATCCTCCGCCTTTTCTACATCGGTGTAGGCGGCGGCGTTCATAACCACCCCCAAAGCGGCTCTGCGCTCCACGTGAGCCGCGAAATCGGCCACCGTCCTTCGCACGGCCGCCCTGTCGGTGATGTCCAATTCGGGCCGGGAATAGGCCTGCGAAGCGAGGCCTCGTCGCCCGGCAATCTCCTGGAGGGCGGTCCCCAGCATGCCTCCGGACCCAAGAATCAACAACTCAGGCGCGTTCTTCATACCAACGCCTGCGCCAGTCGGCAAACTCCTCAGTGCCGTGTTTGATCTTGCTCCACCACCATTCGTTGTCCCTGTACCAACAGATGGTGGCACGCAGGCCTTGCTCGAAATCTACTTTGGGGTGCCACCCGAGCGAATGCATCTTGCTGCAGTCAAGAGAGTAGCGGCGATCATGGCCCGGTCGATCGGTCACCCGACGGACGGCGCTCTCGTCGAGGCCGAGTTCGTCTAGGATGATGCCGGTGATCTCGAGGTTCGTGCGTTCATTGCCTCCGCCAACGTTGTATGCCTCGCCTGGGCGCCCATTGGCCAGCACGAAGGCGATCGCGTCGGCATGGTCGTCCACATGCAGCCAATCCCGTACGTTCAGGCCGTCGCCGTAGAGGGGCAGCTTCTCGCCCTCGAGGGCATTCGTCACAAAAAGAGGGATGAGCTTTTCTGGATACTGGTTGGGCCCGTAGGTATTGGAGCCTCTTGTGACCATGACGGGGAGGTCGTATGTCCGGTGGTAGGCAAAGACCTGAAGGTCGCCGCCCGCCTTGGAGGCCGAGTACGGACTCGACGGGTTGATGAGGTCGGCCTCGGTCGAAGACCCCTTCTCAATAGAGCCGTAGACCTCGTCGGTAGAAACCTGCACCATGCGGGCGATGTCTCGCTCGCGCATCACCTCCAAAAGGGTATGCGTGCCGAGGACATCGGTTCGAATGAAGGCCTCCGGGTCGGCTATGGACCGGTCGACATGGGTCTCGGCGGCGAAGTTGACTATGGCGTCAACACCCTTGGCCGCAAGGGTCACTGCCGTCTTGTCGCAGATATCGGCGTGGACAAAGCGATAACGGCGGTCGCCCTCCACCTCCCGCAGATTGTCGAGATTGCCAGCGTAGGTGAGTTTATCCAGGTTGACCACTTCGTTGCCGGGATCGGCGGCAAGTACCCGTCGGATGAACGTACTGCCGATGAAGCCGGCCCCTCCACAGACAAGGATCTTCATCGACTCCTCACTCCCCAGTCGTAGCCGATCTCGGGGTCGTCAAAGGGGCGACGGAACTCGTCTGGATTTTCGTAATCGTACAGTTCCGTCGGGATGTTGATGATGCCCGCCGGTTCTATGCCCACTGCTGTAAAACCGTGGTACACGCCGGGGGGTATCACAAGGAGGCGCTGCCGCTGCCAGCCAATGACGAATTCGTTCGTCTCTCCACGAGTGGGAGAGTCTTCACGGGCATCATGCAGCGCCACCTTCGCCATCCCCGATACGCACACGAAATGATCGGTCTGTTTGGCGTGGTAATGCCAGGCCTTCACTACTCCTGGGTTGACCCAGGTTATGTAAACCTGACCGAATCGTTGGAAATCGGGGTCGTCGGACCGCCAGATCTCCATGAGCATACCTCTGTCGTCGGGGATGGGTCTTAGGTCTTTGACCTTCACTCCTGCGATCATGTGTTCTCCCCTCTAACCGGAAACGGAGGGCCACATTCTAGGGTCGCTGTCTTCCTCGAGGACTTGAAGGAGGTAGCTTCCATAGGAGTTGCCCTTCATGGCGAGCGCCAACTCCTCGAATTGGTCGGTCCCTATATAGCCCAGCCGGAACGCGATCTCCTCCAGACAGGCGATCTTGAGGCCCTGCCTCTCCTCAATGGCGCGTACGAAGTCCGACGCCTGTAACAGTGATTCGTGGGTGCCTGTGTCCAGCCAGGCGATGCCGCGCCCGAGCCTTTCGACGTGAAGCTCGTCCCATTCCAAATAAGCTCGATTCACATCGGTGATCTCGAGTTCCCCCCGCGCTGAAGGGCGCAGTCCGGCCGCCGTCTCCACGGCCCGGTTGTCGTAGAAATAGAGGCCCGGCACCGCGTAATGTGACTTCGGTTGGGCCGGTTTCTCCTCGATGGAAATAGCCTTCCCCTTCGCATCGAACTCGACGACCCCATAGCGCTGAGGATCTTTCACCCAATAGCCGAAGATGGTGGCGCTTCGCTTGTTGGCCGCAGCCGACTGCAGTGAGTCGACAAAACCGTGTCCGTAGAAGATGTTGTCGCCCAGAACCAGGCACACCGACTCGCCGGCAAGGAAGTCTGCTCCTATGAGGAGGGCCTGGGCCAGCCCCTCCGGACGTGGTTGCGGCGCATAGCTGATCGATAGTCCCAACCAGGATCCATCACCCAACAGTTGTTCGAAGCTTGGAAGATCGCGCGGGGTGGAAATCACGAGAACGTCGCGGATGCCGGCCAACATGAGGGTTGACAGGGGATAGTAGATCATGGGCTTGTCGTACACCGGGAGAAGTTGCTTGCTCACCACCCGGGTGGCGGGATATAGGCGGGTGCCGGAACCCCCGGCCAGTACTATGCCTTTCAAGTCGACCTCCAGTGGACCCTATCGACCGCTCATACTCTATCAGCACTGAGCGTAGCGGGCTATCAGCGCAACCGGTCAGTGGAACGGTCAAGGAGACGGGGTGCGGTGGCGGGCCGTGAAAGCCACCGGTCTTCGGCAGGGTAGGGCATCAGCACAGCGGCCTTTCAAAGCCCTTCTTACAAAAGCGGCGGGTCCGCACGCCCCAACCGGCTACTGCGGGCAGAGGCTCATTTCGACTCAAGCCGGTCCGGATCCTTTGAGGAGCCAACGAATCATCTGCAGGGTGCCGGTCGCCTGAAGACGCCACACCTCCGGCCGCTTGGCCAAGCCCATACGGAAACCCCGCACGTCCGCCCGCAGCCGACGGGGCACCAAACGTATCAGACTAGGCCACAGACGCCATTTCGAAGGGCGCACCGGCAGGGTCTGTCTGAACAGGCGGTAAGGCCAAAGAAATGGTGTCAGAAACAGGATCCCGGCGGGCAAGTTCTTGGCGGCTGCCATGGCTTCGTTGCGAGCCGCGAGCAGGATTATCTCCTGGTTCGGCCGGGTGTCGATCGAGGCCCTGAGCTTATGCAGCACCCGCGCTGAAGGGACATACAGACAGCGTTTGCCTGCGATGAGGCAACGCAGATTGAAGTCGGTGTCTTCGCTCAGAAGAAAGAAGGATTCGTCGAACAGGCCCACTTCTTCGAACAACGAGCGTCTATATAGGGCCGCTCCGGCGCAGGCTCCCAACACACGCTCCAACCTGTCATGGCGCTTTAGCGGTTTACCGATACCGCGGTTCTTACCCGCCATCCGTCCCAACATGTAGACGTCGCCCGCTGCGTTGAGGCGGTCGGGCATGTAGTAGAGGATCATCTTGGAGGCGGCAAAGTCGTACGTCGGGTGGGTGTCCAGCGCGGTCACAAGGGCCTCGAGCCACTCGGGATCCGCTACTGTGTCGTTGTTGAGCAGGGCTATGTACTCCCCATGGGAACTGAGCACCCCCGCATTGACCGCTTTTGAGAACCCGCCGTTGTCTGGGAGCTGGAGTACACGCGTCGAAGGGTGGTGTTCTCGGATCCAGGCCACGCTGCCATCGGTTGAAGCGTTGTCGACGACAACTATCTCGTAGTCCGACATGGACTGCACCGCGAGCGCGTCTAGGCATTCAGCCAAATGAGCGAGGCCGTTCCAGTTGGGGATGGTGACCGTCACCCGCGGTGAGCGCGCCGGCATAGGGCTACTCTCCTAACGGAGTTCGACTAGAGTCAGGGAGCATCGTAGCACGAGGAGTTGCGACATCTGTGGGCCGCTCCGGAAAGCTGCAGTCACAATCGTCTGGCCCCCGAATGCAACTCCGGCAGGCAGCGAAGGGCTGTATTGGCCGGGCTGGCAGCGGGTCCCTGGGGGGATTCTGGTAGAGTAGCTCGTATCTGTGAATACGCGGTTTCTCCAATACATCGTTCGGCTGGTGGGGGGATGATGAAAGGCTATTGTTATCGCATAGGTCTGATTTCGTTCTTCGCCTTCTGTTTAATACTGGGGGCTTTCGGCGGTATCGCGCAGGCCGCCGGTAGTATATCGCTGACCGGTTTGGGCGAGGAGTACAAGCAGGACTTCGACACCCTGGCTTCGAGCGGGACGAGCAACGAGGTCCCGACCGGCTGGTATTTCGTCGAGACGGG
>JAXGNF010000020.1:6924-12584 GCA_040768135.1 Thermoleophilia bacterium
ACTCCAGGGAGTTTCGACGACCAGAGCAACAGCGTCAACTGGACCGACTTCGATCCGCTGGATTTTTTGGGTCCTCAAACCACCGGCACTCTGGGGGCCTTGGATGGCAACGCCGCCGCCAACCGGACGGAGTTGACCTACACCATCACCGGACTGAACATCGCCGACGGGAGTACTTTTCGGATCCGCTGGTTGGATTTCAACGCGAGTGGCGCGGACGACGGTCTCGCCGTGGACGACTTCTCCCTGATCCCTTGGGCCATACCCGACGATATCTCCCTGTCGAACGCGAGTGTGCTTGAAGAACTGCCTGCCGGCGCGACGGTGGGCAGCTTCTCCACCGATCCCGACTTCGGCGACACCTACGTCTACACCTTGGTCAGCGGCGCCGGCGACACCGACAACGACTCCTTCACCATCGACGGCAATGTCCTCAAAACCGCAACCCGCTTCGACTACGAGGTCAAGGCCAGCTACAGCATCCGCGTGCGCACCACCGACAGTCGCGGTTTCTCCTTCGAGAAGGTTTTCGCTATTGCTATCGAGGACGTCTTCGACCCTCCCAGCGGTGAGATCGGTCTTGATGCTATCGGCGCTCCCTATGCGGAGGACTTCGACACACTGGCCTCGAACGGCTCCAGCGGCACAGTGCCCCTGGGGTGGTATTTCCTAGAGACCGGGGGCTCGGGCGGCTCCTCCACCTACGTGAATACCGCCTATCGTGCGGATGACGGCTCGAGCAATATCGGTGACACTTACAGCTATGGAGAGACCGGTTCCTCCGAACGCGCGTTCGGCTGTCTGCGCAGTAACCGGCTCGTCCCCATCCTGGGGGCTAAGTTCATCAACAACACGGGCCATCCCATCCACGCCCTAGACATCTCCTACGTGGGGGAGCAGTGGCGGGCAGGAGCGGACGGACGCGAAGCCGACAGGCTTGAGTTCCAACTGAGCATAGATGCGACCGCACTTAACACGGGGTCTTGGACTACCCATGAGTCGCTGACTTTCTACAGCCCGGTAATAGCGGATGCAGGCGCGTTGGACGGCAATGCGGACGACAATAGGGAGCTCTTGAGTGGACTTATCACCGGTCTCGCCATCCCCGACGGCGGCGCCTTCTGGATCCGCTGGTTGGACGTCGACGCGGCAGACGCCGACGATGGTCTGGCGGTGGACGACTTTTCGCTGATCCCCTACACGGCGCCTACCGCCCTCCTATTGTCCAACTCGAACGTTGAGGAGAACCAGCCTGCCGGCACGACGGTGGGTGACTTCTCCACCACCGATCCCGACTCTCCCGGTCCCCACACGTACACCTTGGTCAGTGGCGCCGGCGACACCGACAACGACTCCTTCACCCTCGACGGCAAGGTCCTAAAAACCGCGGCGCAGTTCGACTACGAGGTCAAGGACGGCTACAGCATCCGGGTGCGCACCACTGATAGCCACGGTCTTCACTTCGAGGAGTCCTTCACCATTCATGTAATCGACGTCAACGAGGCTCCCTCCATAACCAGCGACGGCGGCGGAGCTACGGCAGCCCTGTCGGTGCCCGAGAACACCACGTTGGTGACCACTGTGGCCGGCACCGACCCGGACGGCGATACCCTTGCATTCAGCATCAGTGGGGGCGCCGATGCCGCTAAGTTCGCGATCAACAGCGTCACGGGCGTGCTTGTTTTCATAACAGCTCCCGACTTCGAACACCCCACCGACGCTAACGCCGATAACGTCTACGAAGTGACGGTGCAGGTGAGTGACGGCCTACTCACCGCCAGTCAGAGCCTCAGGGTAACAGTGACCGACGTGGCTGAGACTCCGGCCACACATGCTCTCGTCTACATCGCGGGTGCAGGTGGCTTCATCTTGGGCAAGGCTGAGCAGATTGTGGAGCACGGCGGAGACGGCACTAAGGTCACGGCCGTTCCAAAGCCCGGCTACCACTTCTACATGTGGAGTGATGGGCTGACGGCTGCTTCCCGGGTGGAGAAAAACGTGACGGCCGACAAGACCGTGAAGGCGCTCTTTTTGCGGGATGAGGTCGTGAAGGATTACACGCTTAGCTATATCTCCGGCCTAGGCGGTTCGATCATCGGCGACCGTACGCAAGTGGTCAAGGAGGGAGGCAGCGGCACCGAAGTGATGGCTGTGCCCGACTCAGGTTATCGATTCGTTGGCTGGAGCGATGGGGTCGCTACCGCCTCACGCACCGATACCCATGTCACGGCCGACATCAGGGTCGTGGCCGAATTCGCCCCGATCAAAGACCGGTGGACAGATATCAGCGATCAGAAGTGGTTGGATGTCTATGGAGTGACGGCCGAACAGATCGACGCCGTCGCGGACGGGTACCTCGACGGAACCTTCAGGCCCTCTTTGTCCATCACCCGGGGCCAGTTCTGCAAGATGGCCATGGACGGACTCGGGCTTCTGACGTTCTCCTCTTCGACTCCGAGTTTCGTAGACGTCCCGATCACACACTATTTCTACCCCTGGATCGAAGGGGCCGCCTCGGTCAACTTGGTGGTCGGCTATCCGGACGGTGAGTTCAAAGCGTCCCGGTCGATCACCAGGCAGCAGGCTAACAGCATCCTCGGTCGCTACCTCTCAGACCAAGAACTTGCTACTACAGGTCACATCTCCGGCCGGAATGGTGTCTATGAGTCGGTGGCCGCTTGGTATGAGGCGGAGGGTGCTTCAGTCCTTGCCCGGTTCGCGGACGCGTCGGAGATCGGACCCATGCACGCTCCGTACACCGCCTACCTGGTCAGTCGAGGAGTAGTGAGTGGCGACGGGGTCTTTCTAAGGCCGTTGTCGGATCTGACTCGAGCCCAAGCCGCCGTTCTCATCGTGAGGGTCGCGAAGGGCTAGGCCGCCTCTATTGCTCTGGTATGGGCGGGCTATCCGCGTGTGGCCCGCCCGTCGCCTTCGATGGGGTGGGCCGGCCCCAAGAAGCGGGGTTTGGGGTGGGTGACATGCAGTTGGAAGAAGGCTTTGACCTGGGCCAACCAGTCGCGTATGGCGAATCGGCGCTCGCTTGAGTAGGCCTGTAGATCGGCGACCACCCCGGTCGCGTCAAGGCCCAACTCGCGGCCCGTGTAGACCGCCCGGGACAGATGAAACCGCTGAGTGACCACCAGCGCTGTGGTCACCTTGAACACGTCTCTGGCGCGGTACATAGTGTCGTAGGTGCTGAAGCCCGCATGGTCAGTGAACACGTCTTCATCCGGCAAACCTTGCGCAACTACATAAGCAAGCATAGCGTTGACCTCGTCATAGCTCTTATGACCGTGGTCGCCGGAGAGCAGGAGCTTCTCCACTTTGCCCAGTCTGTACAGCGCAACGGCGGTGTCGAGTCGATCTTTGAGCATAGGGGAGGGGACGCCGCTTTCGTAAACACGCGCCCCAAGAACGATGGCCACCTGAGCGTGCGGGGCTTCTTGGGGAATGCGGGCGATGTGCCCGGCTGCCGCCCGGCTGATGACGAGGTTTGTCGTCAGTACCATTCCGGCCACTGCTACGACGAGGGCGGCGGCTGAGGCCGTCGCCCAGAGCACTATGCGCGTCCTTCGGGACCGTTTCACCATGAGCCGAGGGTAGCATGGCCCGGCCTGTCTTCGGGTGGGAAGTACCGTAGACAGGTCTGTCGTCTCGGCTCTGTTGGTAGTTGGAGCGGTTGCGTAACGCCCGGACGTAGAGCTAGAATGACTGGTCCGCTCTTGCCTGCGCCGCATCCGTCGGTGCTGGCGCCGCTGCGCTCGGCACGGTTGCGGGTACGCATCCACACAGTATGAATCCTCGAGGACTGGGGGTATATGGCATGGCCATGACCATGACCGAGAAGATCTTGGCCCGAGCCGCCGGCAAGGAGTCGGTTGTCCCGGGCGACCTCATCATGGCGAGACTCGATCTATGCCTCGGTAACGATGTCACCTCTGGGGTGGCGATAGATGAGTTCGAGAAGGCCGGGTTCGACCGCGTGTTCGATCCGGAGAAGATAGTGCTCATCCCCGACCACTTCACGCCCAACAAGGACATCAAATCGGCGGGCTTGGTCAAGCAGATGCGCGAGTTCGCCAAGAAGCACGGTCTTGTTCATTGGTACGACGTGGGCCGCGTGGGTGTGGAGCACGCCTTCCTGCCCGAGCAGGGCCTAGTGGGACCGGGCGACGTGGTCCTGGGAGCCGACTCCCATACCTGCACGTATGGGGCGGTGGGGGCGTTCGCGACCGGGGTCGGATCTACCGACTTGGCCGGGGCTATGGCCACGGGGGAGGCCTGGTTCAGAGTGCCTGAGACCCACCGCTTCGACTTCGAGGGAGATTTGGGCCGTTACGTGACGGGCAAAGACGTCATTCTTTTCACAATAGGTCAGATTGGGGTAGACGGAGCTTTGTACAAAGCGATGGAGTTCACCGGTTCGGCCATCCGAGGTCTATCCATGGACTCCCGCTTCACCATCTGTAACATGGCCATCGAGGCGGGCGGGAAGAGCGGCATCATTGCTCCTGACGACATCACCAAGGCCTACGTGGAGGGCCGCTTTCTTCGCACCCCTGTCTACTATGCGTCCGATCCGGACGCTTGGTACGAGAAGACCTACTCCTGGAAGGCCGAAGACGTTCCCCTGATGGTGGCTAAACCGCATCTTCCCTCCAATACTCAGCCTGCCACCGAGCTCAGCTCTATCAAGATCGACCAGGTGGTCATCGGTAGCTGCACCAACGGCCGCATCGAAGACCTACGACAGGCGGCGGAGATCCTACGTGGACGCAAAGTCCACAAAGACGTACGCTGTCTTGTCATCCCGGCGACACAGGCCGTGTGGAAGCAGGCCATGGCAGAGGGGCTCTTCGAGGTCTTTGTTGAAGCCGAAGCGGCTGTATCGACTCCCACCTGCGGACCCTGCCTGGGCGGTCACATGGGCGTGCTGGCCGAAGGCGAGCGGGCGGTGTCAACCACCAATCGTAACTTCGTGGGCCGCATGGGCCACCCGGGGTCTGAAGTGTATCTGGCCGGTCCGTACGTGGCGGCGGCCAGCGCGGTGGCGGGCCATATCGCTACGCCCGAACAGCTCGGCGGAAGGAGGGAGCCATGACGGCTGCAACCACAACGTTGCGCGGGCGGGCTTGGACCTTCGGTCGCGACATCGATACCGACCTCATCATCCCGGCCCGCTACCTCAACATGAAGACGCCTGAAGAGCTGGCTCAACACGTTATGGAAGACGCAGATCCGGCGTTCTCGGGCAAGGTCAAGCCCGGCGACATCATAGTGGCTCAGGAGAACTTCGGCTGCGGCTCCAGTCGCGAGCATGCTCCCATCGCCATCAAGGGGGCGGGTGTATCGGTAGTCATCGCTAAGAGCTTCGCCCGCATCTTCTACCGTAACGCCTTCAACACCGGATTGCCCATCTTGATTGCTCCTGAGGCGGTGGATGGCATCAAGCAGGGAGACGAACTGACTGTCGATCTCGCCACGGGGGAGATAGTCGATCTCACCAGCGGTGTGACTTACGAAGCCCAACCGCTCCCGCCGTTCATGCAGGAACTGGTGGCGGCGGGCGGGTTGTTGCCGTACCTGAAGAGTCGCGGGGGGGGGGGGGGGGGGGGGCGGCGCGGCGCGGGCGCCCCCCGCCCGCGCCCCCCCCGGCGCCC
>JAXGNF010000020.1:12594-30747 GCA_040768135.1 Thermoleophilia bacterium
CGTTGGGGGGGGGGGGGGGGGGTGGGGCCCCTCCGTGTCGCGCCGCGCGGGGCCCCGGGGGGCGGCCGGCGGCGCCCGGTCACCCGGGGGCGCGGGGTGGGCCGGCGCCCCCGAGCGAAAGGACGACCATGCATTACAAGATCGCCGTCATGCCCGGAGACGGGACCGGTCCCGAGGTCGTGGCCGAGGGCCTCAAAGTCCTTGAGGCCGCTGCCGCCCGCGCCGGCTTCTCCTACGAGCTTGAACACTACGATTTCGGCGGCGCCCGTTATCTGCGCACCGGAGAGACTCTGCCCGACTCGGCCATAGACGAGCTGGCGGAACACGACGCCATCTTCCTGGGTGCCATCGGCCATCCCGATGTCAAACCGGGCATCCTCGAGCTTGGCATCCTGCTCAAAGCCCGTTTCGCCCTCGATCTTTACATCAATCTGCGTCCGGTCAAGCTGTTCCCAGGGGTCGAGACACCCATCAAGGATAAGGGTCCCGAGGAGATCGACTTCGTCGTGGTGCGGGAGAACACCGAAGGGCTGTACGCGTCTACCGGGGGCTATCTGAAGAAGGGCACTCCCGATGAGATCGCCGTGCAGGAGAGCATCAATACCCGCAAGGGAGTAGAGCGGTGCATCCGCTACGCCTTCGATTATGCGAGAAGACCCGATCGGCGGGGGCAGCTCACCTTGGTGGGTAAGACCAATGTGCTCACCTACGCCTGGGATCTTTGGTGGAGGGCCTTCAACGAGATCGGCGACGCCGACTATCCCGACATCAAGCGGGAGTACGCGCACGTCGACGCCACCTGCATGTGGTTCGTCAAGAATCCCGAGTGGTTTGACGTGATCGTGACCGACAATATGTTCGGTGACATCATCACCGACCTGGGAGCCATGATCCAGGGCGGCATGGGGGTGGCCGCGGGTGGCAACATCCACCCAGGCAAGGTCGGCATGTTCGAGCCCATCGGAGGGTCGGCACCGAAGTATACGGGTCAGAACGTTATCAACCCGTTGGCCGCCATCGCGGCTGTGCAGATGATGCTGGATTACCTGGGACAGTCCGAGGCGGCAGGCTGGGTAGAGCAGGGGATGATCAACGCCATCGGGAGGATGGAGTCGCTGAGTGCGGGCCAGATGGGCATGGGCACCGACGCCGTAGGAAACCTGGTGGCGGAGTTCGTAGCCAAAGGCTGAGCGGGAACCGCCTGGGGGAGGTATGCTGGAAGGGTCCGGGGAGCACAGATATATCCCCGGGCCCAGCGGATTGATACTGCAGCCGAGCGGGAGGGGTGCCTGATGGGAATCATTGTCGTTGGGGTAGATGGGTCTGAGGGCGCGGCCATCGCTTTGGACTTCGCCATGAAGGAGGCGGCCCTACGCGGATCGAAGCTCCGGATCGTGAGCGCGTGGGAGATCCCCGCTTCGGTTTTGGCCAGCGTGGTGGCCGGTAAGGAGTTCTACGAGGAGTTCCGGGAGAACGCCATCCAGATCGCCCGGGATGCCGCCGCTCTGGTCGACGAGCTCGAGCCGGGAGTAGAGCATGAGGAGCTGGTGGTGGAGGGGCAGGCGGCCAAGGCGCTGCTGGAGAACTCGACCGATGCGGAACTCATGGTCGTCGGCAGACGTGGTCAAGGCACCTTCACGGAGATGTTGCTCGGGTCGATCAGCCGCCAGGTGGTCGCGCACGCAAAATGCGCACTGGTGATCGTTCCCGCCCCGCCGGCCAAAAAGTAGGGGCGATTTGATCATCGATCGCGCTACGACCGCGCTGGTGGTCGACTCGACCGCCGACCTCCCCGAAAACCTGGCTTCCGACCCCAATCTGACTGTAGTGCCCCTTACGGTCTTCTTCGGAGGGGAATCCTACCTGGACTGGGTGGAGTTGCGCCCCGAACAGTTCTACGAGAAGTTGAGGGTCGCCCCCAAGCTACCTACTACCTCCCAGCCCCCTCCTGGCGTGTGGATGGAGCTTTACGGACGTCTGCGTGAGAAGTATCAGCGAGTGTACTCGGTCCATCTGAGTGCCCAGTTCAGCGGTACCTGTGAGACGGCCCGCGCGGCGGCCGCCCAGTTTGATGGAGTCACGGTGGTGGATTCCCGTCTGGCGACGGGAGGCATCGCTTTGCTGGTGGACCGGATGATGGAACGCATGGACCGGGGAGTTCCCCAGGAGGAGTTCGACGGCTACATCGAATACTTCCATGCCAACAAGACCTTCGTCTTCCTGCCGACGACGCTTGACTATCTGTACAAGGGAGGTCGTATCGGGAGGGCGTCGCACCTGGTGGGCACTCTGCTCAACATCAAACCGGTACTTGAGATCAAAGATGGGGTCGCCGACGTTTACAAGAAGGCCCGAGGGGTGAGCCAGGCCCTCGAAATGTTGCGGGATTGCCTGATTGAGCGCACCGACCCCGGTTCGGATATCTACGCCAACCTGTCGCATGGACTCAACCTACCGGTCATAGAGCGCCTGCACGAGTCACTGATGGCTGTGACCGACCGCCGGATTCACTTCCGGCCGCCGAGCATAGTCGGCTCGGTCATAGGAACGTACATCGGTCCCCAGGCCGTGGGCCTGGGTTTCATCCAGGAGTAGTGCCGGTAAGTGGGGCCGGCAGGGCGCGCCGGCGAGCAGCAATCGTCCGGTCCATCCCAGCCGCGATGTGTCGGGGTTGGCGCGCCGGAGGAGAGCGGTCAGCCGTTTGGCTTCTCGGCCGCTTAGGAGCAGCCGGACGGATCCGTCCTCTTGTCAAGTCACTTCGGCTACCGTAAAATAGGCGCGCCTAACTTTCAGTACCTTTGCCGTAATGGGTGGCGCCGGTGAGAGAACAGTTGCAGAGTGAGGCCCAACACGATTCTGCAGTCGCAGCCTCAGAGGCTGCCCATGTAGAAGTCCTCAGCGCTAGCTTGGAAGACTATCTGAAGGCCATCCTCCGACTGGAGCGGGCCTCACAGGCCGTGCGCGCAAGCGAGATAGCCGAGCAGCTGGAAGTCTCTCGGCCTTCGGTGACGGGCGCACTCAAGACTCTTGCCGCCCGAGGGCTGGTTGTGCATGCGCCTTACGGACATGTGGCGCTCACGGAGGAGGGCGTGGTCATTGCCGAAGAGGTCGAGCGGCGTCACGTAGCCATCCGTGATTTCCTCACGCGCGTGCTGGGGGTCCCCGAAGAAAAGGCGGAGACGACGGCCTGTCGTCTGGAGCACGTGCTGGAACCCGATGTATTGGCCCATTTCGTAAGGTATGCCGCGAAGCATGCGTAGACATCGGTGGGGAGGACGACGACGGTCTGAACGTCTGAGGGAGGCTCCGACTACCCTGGCCGACCTACCGGCCTGCTCACGGGCCGTGGTGGCACGCCTCCCTGACTCGCATGGTCTGGCCAAGCGCCTGATCGGACTCGGGCTGGCTCCGGGCACCGAGGTGCGGGTGCTTCAGAACCGAGGTCATTGCCCACTTATCATCGAAGCTCACGGCGCGCGACTGGCCTTGGGGCGGTGTCAGGCGGCATGGGTGACCGTCGAACTCCTTCCTGAACTGGTAGACGCTGCAGCCTGTACGGTGGACGACGAAGCGGCCTGTGCGATGTATGAGGACGTGGCCTGCGTGGCCGACGACGAAGGGGCCTGCGTGCTTGATGAGGACGCAGCCTGCGTCGTTGAAGACCTCCTCCCGGGAGTTGAATAGTGGATCAGGCCGGGGAGCCGCGACCTGATCTGATCTTTGCTTTGGCCGGCCAGCCCAATGTGGGCAAGAGCACGGTCTTCAACGCCCTTACCGGTCTCGATCAGCATGTAGGGAACTGGCCCGGCGTTACGGTCGAGAAGATGACGGGTCATTTCGATCACGGTGGCCACCGGATCGAACTGGTCGACCTACCGGGGACGTACAGCCTGACCTCGGGCTCCGAAGAAGAGCGTGTGACCCGAGACTATCTCATCAAGGATCCTCCGGATGTGGTGATCGCCCTGGTGAACGCGGCCTCCTTGGAGCGCACCCTTTATCTGGTGGCCGAGTTGTTGATGCTGCCGGTGCCTTTGGTGGTTGGACTCAACATGGTCGATGTGGCCGAGTCGCACGGCGTGCACGTGGAGCCTTCGGTGCTCGAAGCCGCCCTCAAAGTGCCGGTGGTCCCGTTGGTGGCTCGTAAGACCAAGAGCTTCGCTGATCTCATCGACGCCGCCGTCTCGTTGGCGGAGCATCCGGATTCGTTTGACCCCAACCGCCCGACTATTCGCGAGAACCACCGTCCAGTGTTGGAGGAGCTTGAGGGCATCCTAGCCGACCGCTCTCCTACCGGATACCCCGCGGACTGGGTCGCGCTCAAGCTGCTGGAGGGTGATACCGACGTGGCCGAGCTGGTGCAGCGGGAGACTCCCCATATCTGGGAGGCTCTGCACAACGTGCTGGTGGGCCATGACGACGCCTATATCGACATAGCCGGCGGTCGCTATGACTGGATCGGGCGGATGGTGCGCGCAGCCGTTGTCCACCCGCGGCATGGGATCACCAGCCTCACCGACAAGATCGACCGGGTGGCAACGCACCCTTTCTGGGGCCTTTTGGTGTTGCTGGTCGCTCTGGCGGCTATGTTCGGACTGACCTACGCAATCGGCAGCCCGGCGGCCGACGCGCTCAGCGGGTTGGTGCACGGGGGACTGTCCGATGTGCTTCACAGTGCACTGGCCGGAGCTCCGGGGTGGCTCTCGGGTCTGCTCGTGGACGGTGTGGTGGCCGGGGTAGGTACAGTGCTGGCGGTGCTGCCCGTCCTCGTGGTCTTCTTCTTCGCGCTGGCTTTTCTTGAGGATGTGGGCTATATCGCCCGCACGGCCTACGTCATGGACCGTTACATGCACTGGATGGGCCTGCACGGCAAATCGTGCATGCCCTTACTCATGGGCTTCGGCTGCAATGTCCCGGCTGTGTTGGGTACCCGCATCATCGAAGAGCGCCGGTCCCGCATCCTCACGATGATGCTGACCCCGTTCATGCCCTGTGCCGGTCGTCTGGCCGTGCTCGTGTTCTTGGCTCCTGCCTTTTTTGGCAACAAGGCCCCCTGGGCGCTGCTGGCTCTGGTGGGCGGCAACATCGTGATATTGGGCCTGGTAGGAGTGGCCGCCAACAAGCTGGTTTTCAAAGGGAGTAGAAGCGCCTTCATCATGGAGATACCGCTTTATCACAGGCCCAGTGCGCGCACCATCGGGCTGTATGTGTGGCGTAATACCTGGGCGTTCACCAAGAAGGCCGGCACCCTGATCGTCATCATCTCGGCCATCATCTGGGTGCTTTCTGCCTATCCCGGGTCTGAGCCGGGAGAAAGCATTCTCGGCCACGTCGGGCGTTTTTTTGAGCCGGCCGGTGCGCTGATGGGCCTGGGGGATTGGCGTCTGATCGTGGCTCTAATATCGAGTTTCGTGGCAAAAGAGAACACGGTGGCTACTTTGGGGATTCTGTTCGGATCGGGTGCGGGGGTTGACCTGGCGGGCAATGTGGCGGCGGTGCTCACACCGGCCGCGGCCGCGGCCTTCCTCGTCGTGCAGATGACCTTCGTGCCCTGCGTTGCCACCGTGGCCGCCATCCGGCAGGAGTCGCGTTCTTGGAAGTGGACCGGCGTTAATGTCGCCCTCATGCTGGTGGTGGCCGGTCTTCTCGGCATCATCGTATACCAGGTGGGGTCGCTGCTTTAGCGAGTGCTGGGCGTCTGAAGCGTCAAGATCGCACTGGTCGTGGCAAAGGAAGACGCATTCCGGCCGGGAGCGGGTCGGATTTTGTATACTCGCACCTGTTCAGTGGTCCGAGCCCAGGGCAGGCTCAGGGAGGCTCTTATGCAGATCTACATCGACGGCCGGTTCTACAGCGAAGACGAGGCGAAGATCAGCGTCTTCGACCACGGTCTCTTGTACGGGGACGGCGTGTTCGAAGGTATCCGGACTTACGGCGGTCGGGTGTTTGAGATGGACCCGCACATCGATCGGCTCTATGCATCGGCTCAGGCCATAGCGCTCGATATCCCGCTGTCGCGGGGCGAACTGATCGAGGCGATGATGGAGACGATCCGGCGGAACGGCGTGAGGGATGGCTACATCCGCTTGGTGGTGACCCGGGGCAAAGGCGACTTAGGTCTGAATCCGAACAAATGCCCCAAACCTACCGTATTTTGCATAGCCGATAGCATCAAGCTGTACCCGCCCGAAGTGTACGAAAAAGGCTTCAAGGTAAAGACGTTGGCCACGCGGCGCAACGATCCCCAGGCCATCAGCCCGGCCGTCAAGAGTCTCAACTACCTCAACAATGTCTTGGGGGCGCTCGAGCTGCGGGATGCCGGAGTGGACGAAGGCCTGTTCCTGACCACCGCGGGTTACGTGTGCGAGTGCACGGCCGACAATTTCTTCCTGATAAAGGGACGTCGGTTGATGACCCCACACCCGGCGTTGGGCGCCCTGGCCGGGATCACCCGGGGGGTGGTCATGCGACTGGCGGCCGAGATGGGTATGGAGGTTGAGGAGGGTTTCTACACCCTCTACGAGGTGTATAACGCCGATGAGGCCTTCTTAACAGGGACGGCGGCCGAAGTGGGCCCCGTGGTAGAAGTCGACAAGCGGTCCATCGGGGTAGGTGTCCCCGGCCCCGTGACGCTGGAGATCACCTCCCGCTTCCATGAGTACGCTCAGAGCACCGGTACACCGGTGGGTCTCTGAAGGATGGACGGACCTCCGAATGGTTTTCTACTTAGACACCCCGAGGAGCGCAGGATGACCCCGGCACGGCCCCTTATTATCTACGACACCACTTTGCGGGACGGCATGCAGCGGGAGGGCATGAGCGTCTCGGTGGACGAAAAACTACGCATCGCCGTGCGGTTGGCCGACCTGGGTGTGACGGTGATAGAGGGCGGTTTCCCGGGGTCCAACCCAAAAGACGAGGAGTTCTTCCGCAGGTTGCAGCGGGAGGAACTGGGAGATGCGGTGGTGGCCGCCTTCGGGATGACCCGGGGGAGAGGCACTACGGCAGAAGCTGATCCGCAACTACGCGTCTTGGTCGACTGTTGGGCGCCTATTGCCGCTGTGGTCGGTAAGACCTGGGACCTGCATATAGAGAAAGTCCTGCAGGTGGATAGGGACGAGAACCTACGCATGATTGCCGAGTCGGTCGAGTTCCTTCGCCGTCAGGGTAAGCGGGTTTTCTACGACGCCGAGCACTTCTTCGACGCGTTGGCAGCCCATCCGGATTACGCCCTTGCCTGTCTGCGGGTCGCCGCGGATTCCGGCGCTGAGTCGATCTGTTTGTGTGATACCAACGGAGCCGCCCTCCCGACGACGGTGGCCGCGGCGGTGGAACGGGTGGTGGCGCTCCTGAACGGAGCCTGCGGGGTGGGCATCCACGCTCACAACGATGCCGGGTGCGCGGTGGCCAACTCCCTGATAGCCGTGGAATGTGGAGCCGATCTGGTGCAGGGCACTATCAACGGGTACGGAGAACGTTGCGGCAACGGCGATCTGTGTGCCATCATCCCTGCCCTGAAGCTCAAGATGGGCGTGGACTGCATCTCCGACGCCGATCTGGCCAAGCTGACCGACACAGCCCGTTTCGTGGCCGAACTGTGTAATGTGTCTCCCGACCCCCACCAACCCTATGTAGGGCGCAACGCCTTCGCGCACAAGGGCGGCATGCATGTAGCGGCCATTGAGCGGGATCCCAGCACTTTCGAGCACATCAATCCGGCCTTGGTGGGCAACACGCCACGTGTGCTGGTGTCGGAGCTCTCCGGACGTGCGACCATCAAACAGCGGGTCAGGGATCTGGGTTATCCCGTGAGCGAAGAAAAGGAGTTGGCCGATCGGCTCCTTCGGCGCATCAAGGAGAAGGAGCACGTCGGGTACCACTATGAGGCGGCCGACGCCTCTTTCGAACTGCTGCTAAGGGCGGAGTTGGGACTCCGGGTCGAACTGTTCCATCTGGAGGCTTTTCGGATCATCGTCGAGAAGCGCGAGGACGGCCGGACCATCAGCGAAGCGACCGTGAAGGTGCATGTCGAGGGTGACCGCTACGTCGAAACGGCCGAAGGTAATGGTCCTGTCAATGCTTTGGACAAGGCTTTGCGCATGGCCATCGAACGCAAGTTTCCGGGGGTGCACGATATCCACCTGGTCAACTACCGGGTACGTATCCTCGACGAAGATCGGGGCACCGCTGCCACCACCCGGGTGCTGATTGACTCATCGGATGGACACGACACCTGGGGTAGTGTCGGGGTGGGGGAGAACGTGGTAGAGGCGTCATGGCAGGCTTTGGTGGACTCGATCTCGTACGGCCTGCTGCACGAGATGGCAGAGACGGGGAACTCGGTTACCAACGGTCCTATGGTGGCGGAGGCAGGCCCCCAACACCCATATACTGAAGAAGACCGGGAGGCGTGATGAAGCTGGCCAGGATCGAATATCAGGGCGAGGTCTGTGAGGCGACGGTCACCTGCGGCGGCTATCTGATCGAATCCCCCTCTCAGTTGGCGGGCACCACCGTAGGTGAAGACGAGGTACGTCTACTGCCCCCTTGCGTCCCCGGCAAGATCTTGGGAGTGGGATGGAACTTCCGCGAGCATATCCGGGAGATGGTGGGCCGCTCGCCTGGGGTCCGGTTGGATGAAGACCGGCTTCAGCAGATACCGCACCCCCTCCTTTTTCTGAAGCCTCCGTCCAGTCTCATAGGGCACCGGGACGCGATCGTATACCCATTCGATGCCACTAGGGTGGAGTACGAGGGCGAGTTGGCCGTGGTCATCTCTCGGGAGATCCGGCGGGCGAGCCCCAAGGAGGCGCGTCTGGCCGTTCTGGGGTGGACCTGCGCCAACGACGTGACCGAACGTGATCAACAGGGTGAGGACAAGCAGTGGTGGCGGGCCAAAGGGTACGACACGTTTGCCGTGGCCGGACCGTTTCTGGAGACCGAATACCCCGGTGCAGACGCTTGGCTGCGAACTAGAGTGAACGGCGAAGTTCGCCAGGAGGCCCAACTGGGGGACATGATCCGCGACCCGTTCGAGATCATCTCCATCGTCACTCAGGCCATGACCCTCAATCGGGGCGATCTGATCATGTTGGGGACACCGTCCGGGGTAGGTCCGCTTGAACCTGGAGATGAAGTGGAGGTTGACATTGACGGTGTGGGCTACCTGCGGAATCCGGTAGTGCTAGAGGAGCGATGACCCGCCCTCCCGGCTTCTCACGGGTCGGTTCTGCGCAATCCGGTGAGTTCCGGGCCGAAGGAGGCACGCAGGGTTTTTGCCGTCCGTCGGCCCTCGAGGTGGTTGAGACGCTGGGGCTTGAGCCCCATCGCGAAGGCGGGTTCTTTCGAGAGACCTACAGAGCGGCCCACGAGGTGCAGACGGCCGCCGGTATGCGCGCCGTTTCGACCGCCATCCTGTACTTGTTGACCGTGGCAAGCCCCAGTCGCTTTCACCGTCTGGCTTCCGACGAGCTTTGGTTCTACCACGGAGGCGACCCGGCCGAACTGTGGCTTTTCCCGCCGGCGCCTCTACCTGGGTGGACGACCGAAGGCGCACTGCGAGGTCACGCCACAGGGTCTTCCCTTCGCCCGAAGGACCCGGACCACTCTCCGGTCTACGCGACCGTCAGTCTGCAGCATCCGTGCATCCTCGTGCCGGCCGGTTGGTGGATGGGGGCCCGAGTCGCAGGGGCGGACGGGGGATCAACAGCGACCGACTCTGGGCCGACACCTGACGTTGACGGGCCAGGGTCTGGTGGCGAGTCTCCGGCGCAGGGGGATGCCGGGCCGGCGCGGAACGCCGAGGCTCAGGAGGAGAACGGGGAAGCTCAGGAGCGGGACGAGAGAGGGCGGGGGGCCCTCGGCTGGACTTTGGTCAGTTGTGTGGTCACGCCCGGCTTCGAGTATGAGGACTTTGAGCAGGCGGACAGAGAGGCTCTGTTGCGCGCCTATCCCGCCTATCGAGACCTGATCCTCGGACTGACTTAAGGGCCGGTGAGGGCCGGAGCAAAGCATGAACCTGCGGCGGCCGCAACGCGGGGCCGAGGTGTCTCGACTCGGGGTCGGTACTTCACGCTTCGCGCAGTACGAAGCGGTTTCGGACCCTTAGAATTTGAGCCTCGTAGTAGGGTCGTCTGCCTCTGCCGAATGCCGCTCTCAGCGGATTTTGTCCACCCACAGCCTGTCGAGCGGCTTGAGAGGACAAGGGTCTTCGGGTAGAATCGAGCCACAGTTGGGAGCATCCTTTGACGCCTACCTGGGGAGATCCGTCGGCTTGTCAACATCATCCGAGCCCGTAGTATCTGAACAGCCAGAATCCGCCCACAACCGGTCCGAGGCCGGCTTCTGCCATCTGCATGTCCACACACACTACTCGGCCCTCGACGGGGCCTGCAGGGTAGAGGACCTTGTGGCCCGTACGAAAGAGTTAGGCATGACGGCGCTGGCCATCACCGATCACGGGGTGCTTTCGGGGGTCATCCAGTTTCACGAACAATGCCGTGAGGCGGGTATCAAGCCCATCATCGGGCTCGAGACGTATGTGGTAGAAGACCGTTTTCGCAAAGAGGCCCAAAGCGAGGAACGCTGGCACCTCACTCTACTAGCCCGAAACGATGACGGTTATCGCAACCTGCTCAAGCTGGGGAGCCTCGCTTTTCTCGAAGGCTACTACTACAAGCCGCGCGTCGACTATCGATTGCTGAGAGAGTACGCTGAGGGTCTTATCTGCCTCAGTGGATGCGCGAGCGGTCGTCTCTCCCGGGCTCTGCAGAATGGGCAGACAACGGCGGCCGAGGCCGAGGTGGAGAGACTCGCCGACATCTTTGGCAGAGAGAACGTGTACCTAGAGATGCAAGAAACCGGCATAGGCGAGTTGGCGGAGGTGAACCCCCGCTTGGTCGAATTGGCCGAGCGGACCGGCCTCAAACTGGTCGCCACCAATGATGTCCATTACCTGCGCGAAGCCGATGCCGCTGCTCACGACGTCCTTCTCTGCATCCAGACCGGCGCTCGCTTGTCCGAAGAAGACCGCATGCGCTTCAACTCTGAGGAGTTCTTTCTGAAGAGCGAGGAGGAGATGCTGGCCGCCTTCTCCGGGCACCCTGAGGCGGTGGCCAATACCATGGAGGTGGCCGACCGCTGCAACGTAGAGATCAAGCTCGACGAGATGCTCATCCCTCCCTTCCCGGTTCCTGAGGGATACGATGAGGCCTCGTACCTGCGGGAGCAGTGTGAGAAGGGCCTGGTCCACCGTTATGGTACTGCGGTCACTCCTGAGATCCGCGAACGCCTCGAATCTGAGCTGGCCGTAGTCGAGAAGATGGGTTTTCCCCCCTACTTCCTCATCGTGTGGGATTTTGTCAGCTATGCCAAGCGGTCCGGCATCCCTGTGGGTCCCGGCCGCGGATCGGCTGCCGGCTCGCTGGTGTCGTATCTGCTCGGCATCACCGATCTTGACCCCATAGCGCACGACCTACTGTTCGAACGCTTTCTGAACCCCGACCGCATCAGCATGCCCGACATCGATATCGATTTCTCGGTGAACGGCCGGGAAAAGGTGATCGAGTACGTGGCCGAGAAGTACGGGCGCGACCGCGTGGCCCAAATAGCCACCTTCGGCACCATCAAGGCCCGGCAGGCCATCCGTGATGCCGCGCGGGTCATGGACGTCCCTTACGGCCAGGCCGACCGCATTGCCAAGCTGGTACCCGAGGTGCTTAACATCACCCTCGATGCCTGTCTGGCCGACCCCAAGTGCGAGTTGTGCGCGGCCTACGACGGCGATCCGGTGGTGCAAGAGGTCGTCGACATGGCCCGGCCGTTAGAAGGCCTCATCCGCCAAGACTCCATCCACGCCGCTGGGGTAGTCATCTCCAAGGGCCCCCTCACCGACCATCTACCTCTCATGCAGAAGGGCGATGCCGAAGTGGTCACTCAGGTGTCGATGGGTGACGTGGAGAAACTGGGTCTGCTGAAGATGGATTTTCTCGGGCTGCGCAACCTGGACGTGATCGATAGCGCCGTCCGCATCATCCGAGAAGAGGGAGAGCCTGATTTCGATATCGAGACGATTCCCCTTGACGATGCTGCCACCTATCGCATGTTGGCCAGAGGCGACTCAGAGGGCGTGTTTCAGTTCGAGTCCAGCGGGATGCGCGAGGCACTGCGCGAGATCCAGCCCACGCGGCTTGATGACCTCATCGCATTGGTGGCCTTGTATCGCCCCGGCCCCATGGCCTTCATCCCCGAGTACGCGCGCAACAAGAACAACCCTGCAGGCATCGCCTACGAAGACGAGCGGCTCGAACCCATCCTGAGCTCCACTTACGGAGTGGCGATATACCAAGAGCAGCTCATGGAGATCTCCAAGCGCATCGGCGGCTTCACTCCGGCGCAGGCCGACGACCTTCGTAAGGCCATCGGCAAAAAGATCCATGCCAAGATGGCTCAACTCAAGCCCAAGTTCCAGGAAGGGGCCCGGGCTACGGGCACGGCACCTGCGGTGATCGATCATCTATGGTCGCTCATGGAGCGAGCAGGCGACTACTCCTTTAACAAATCACACGCTGCCTGCTACGCGCTCATCTCGTATCGCACGGCCTATCTCAAGGCCAACCATCCGGTCCAGTACATGGCCGCCCTCATATCAAGCGTGATGGATACCAAAGACAAGGTGCCCTTCTACGTGAACGTGGCCGACGACATGGGCATAGAAGTGTTGCCACCCGACATCAACGAGTCGGTGCTCGACTTCCGGGGAGTCGAGGGTCGCATCCGTTTCGGGTTGAACGCGGTCAAGAACGTTGGTGAGACGGCCATCCGCGCCATCCTTGAGTCGAGAGATCAGGTGGGACCCTTCACCGATCTCTTCGACTTCTGCGAGCGGGTCGATCTAGGCGTGGTGAACGGGAGGGCGATTGAGAGCCTTATCAAATCCGGGGCCATGGATTCTATCGGCCCATCCCGGCGGGGGATGCTCATGGTCATGCCTCAGGCCATGGCCCACGGCAAGAAGGTCCGGGCCGACGCCGACCGCGGCCAAGCCTCGATCTTCGATCTGTTGCTCGAACCGGCGACGGCCCCTCAGACCGGGGGTGGAGGTACGGGTTCTGGTGGCGTCCCCCGTGACGAACGGCGTAAGAACGGCCATCCCCCCGTGGAGATACCTGAGGGTGACTTCAGCAAAGAAGAGCTGTTGGCGTTGGAGAAGGAGACCCTCGGTCTGTATGTGAGCTCCCATCCACTCAAGGATATCCGTCACGAGGTGCGCCGGGAAGCCGGTCATCTTATCTCCCAACTGGCCGACGTGCCCGACGGGACGGTGACGACCATCGTGGGGATGGTTAGTGCGGTCAAGAAGATCACCACCAAGAAGTCGGGCGAGTTGATGGCCTTCATCACCATCGAGGGGCTAGAGGGCTCCGTCGAGATGCTCTGTTTCCCGGCTGTCTATCAAGAGCACAAGGAGTTGCTGGTGGAAGATAGGGTGGTGAAGATCAAGGGTCGTGTGGACCACAAAGACGAGGCCGAGACGAAGTTCATCCCTCTGGCCATCGAAGCCTTCACGCCCAAGACGGGGCTCGAGCCTTTGGCACTCACGTTGGACGGTGATCGTTTGCCCAGTAGTACCATCGATGACCTCAAGCGTATCTTGGTGCGCTTCCCCGGTCCCTGTTCGGTCGACATGTACGTGCACATGGGCGAAGAGGCCCGGCGCCTACGTCTGGGGGACGGCTACCGGGTCGATCCGCAGGCCAGTCTCTTTGCCGAGCTCAAGGAGTTGCTGGGGGAGAGTTGCGTTTGTCAGGGGAACGGTCTGGCCGGGTAAGCGTCGACCGGTCGAGGGAGGACCCAGTGTGAAGATCAAAGCGCTGACGACGGCTGCCGTCACCGACGAGGTCGCGTCCTTGCGCCCCGAGGCGTCCTTCGACCGCCGGGTGGCTGAGGTGGTGGCGGCCTTGCTGGAAGATGTTCGGACTCGCGGCGATGCCGCGGTTGTCGAGGCGACCGCTCGGCTCGACTGGCCTGAAGCCACGGCTTCCACTCTGGCCGTCCCGGCTGAGGAGATCGAAGCCGCTTACCACGAAGCGCACCCCGAGTTGATCGGGGCGCTTAGGACCGCGCGCGACAACCTGACCTTCTTTCACCGACACGAAACGGCCCCTGACTGGGAAGATACGGGTCCACAGGGGCAGAGACTGGGCATCCGCCACCTACCGGTGCAGAAGGCCGGTCTGTACGTGCCTGGAGGCCTAGGGGCATATGCTTCGACGGTCATCATGAACGCGGTCCCGGCTTTGGTGGCGGGGGTGTCCGAACTGGTTGTCTGCACGCCGCCCGGCCGCGACGGGAGTGTCAACCGCTCCGTTCTGGCGGCGGCCCGGCTCATGGGGATAGACCGGGTGTTCCGCGTGGGCGGGGCCCAGGCGATCGCGGCCATGGCCTACGGCACGGCGACCATCCCCCGAATGGACGTGATCTGCGGACCGGGCAACGCTTATGTGATGGAGGCGAAACGGCAGGTGTTCGGCTCGGTGGGGCTCGATAACCTGGCCGGTCCGAGTGAGGTGGTGGTGGTTGCCGACCGGACCGCCCGCCCTGCCTGGGTAGCGGCCGACCTGCTTGCCCAAGAGGAGCACGGCAGCGGGGCGACGGCCGTGCTCATGGCTGAGTCTGAAGATATATGCCTCGCCGTGCGGCGGGCACTGGTCGATCTCCGGATGCGCCACCGTGACGACTCTGCGACCGGGATAGCGGAGACCGGCTCCAAGCCCGAAGACCCCGAGGTCGACTCGGGACTCGCGGCCTTCTACCCGGCTGCAGGTGAGAATTTCTTGGCCTTGGCCGCCACTTTGGTCAATGCATATGCCCCCGAGCATCTCGAGGTGCAACTCGCCGATTCCTGGGAGTTTGTAGAGCGGGTGCGGTCGGCAGGGGCTGTATTTGTCGGGCATCTGACGCCCACCGCGTTCGGTGATTACGTGGCAGGGAGCAATCACGTCCTCCCGACCGGCGGCTCGGCCCGGTTCTCGTCGCCGCTTTCGGTGAACACTTTCATGCGCAGGTCTTCGTTCGTGGCGCTTGAGGCCGAGGCCGTGAGCGCTCTCACGCCGCCTTTGTCCTTGATCGCCGACTCTGAAGGGTTCACGTACCATCGGGTCTCCGCGGAGTTGCGGACCAGAGGAGAGGAAGAGGACTCCGAGGCGTAGCGCGTTGGCCGGCAGGGACCACCCGATGGTTGCCGTTTCTGGCTGCGCCGTCGTGGTCGTTCTCGGCCACCCTGCAGTAGTTGTTTTCAGCCGCCCCGCGGTAGTCTCTTGACGCTGTGCTATCCTCCTCGCGTCTTCAGCCGACCCCGACGACTGGGGCCGGGAAGATGAGTCCGACCAGTAGCGCCACTTCTACCCCGGAGGAGACAGTGCAGCCGGAAAGCCCTCAGCAACCCATCGGATCAGTCCAGCGGACTGCCACTGTGGAGCGCGAGACCCGTGAAACGAAGGTACTCGTTAAGCTCAATCTGGACGGCTCCGGACAGGTGGCCATCTCTACAGGATTGGGGTTTTTTGATCACATGCTCGAACTCTTCGCGGGCCACGGTCTTTTCGATCTCACGGTCGACGCGCAGGGAGACCTACACACCGGCGGGCATCACACCGTCGAAGACGTGGGGATATGCCTGGGTTCCGCCCTTGCTGAAGCGGGGGGTGATAAGCGGGGCATCCACCGTTACGGGAGCATGTTCACCCCTATGGACGAATCCCTTGCGTTGGTGGTCTTGGATCTGAGCGGGCGTCCTTACTTCGCCTATGAGGGCGGCCCCGTGGGAGAGAACATCGCCGGCTTCGATACGAGTCTGGTGGCTGAGTTCTTTCGAGCTTTCGTCAACCATGCTCGGGCTACCATGCATGTTCGTGTGTTGGCCGGAGGTGATGTGCACCACACTGTAGAAGCTATCTTCAAAGGCTTCGGGAAGGCCTTGCGGCAGGCGGTCGCTTTGGACTCCCGGGCCACTGGGATCCCCTCTACCAAGGGGGTCCTGTGAGTAGTGGGGCGGGGGTGGGGCTATGAGACTCATTCCGGCAATAGACATCCGGGGGGGCCGGTGTGTCCGCCTACGCAAAGGGGATTTCGCTCAAGAGACCGTGTTTGGAGACGATCCGGTCGCGATGGCTGAGCACTGGGTGCGAGAAGGCGCTCGCTTTCTGCACGTGGTCGACCTGGACGGCGCCCGAGACGGTATACCTCAGAATTTCGAGGTGATCGGCAGTATCGCGGCGCGGGTGGCGGTACCCGTGCAAACAGGGGGCGGCATCCGAAGCGAAGTAGCGCTACAAATCGTTGCAGAGAGCCGGGTGGCCAAAGCGGTGTTGGGGACAAGCGCGGTTGAAGACGAGGACTTTCTCGTACGGGCCTTGACGATGCTCGGCCCGGACCGTGTGATTGTGGCCGTTGATGCCGAGGATGGTTTCGTCAAGACTAAGGGTTGGCAGGAACCGACCGGAGTACGTACTCTGGACCTGGCTCGGCGCCTTAGAGATCTGGGTGTACGCGAGATCCTCTACACCGACATCAGCCGAGACGGGATGATGCAGAGTGTCGACTTCGGCGGTATCCGCGGGCTGGCGGAGGGGAGCGGGCTCGAGGTCATCGCCTCAGGCGGAGTGACCGAACTGGAGGATCTCAGGCGGCTTAGGACGTTGGAGCCGGTGGGAGTTACGGGGGTCATTACCGGACGGGCTCTATACGAAGGACGGTTCACCGTAGCCGAGGCGCTGGCCATCCTTGACGCGCCGGCCGCGGCGTCGGACCGGAGACCCGGAGGCGCAGGTGGCGAGGGCTGATGTCGAACGGCTGCCGTTAATCGAGCACATCGGGATACTTCTCGAGTGCTTCGGGTCGTATTTGAGGTTGTCGCCTCTGGATGAAGATTCTCGGAGAGGGATATGCCACTTGTTCATGGGGCATACCGGAGAGGATATAGCCGCGTAGAGGCCATTTTTGGTATAATCAAAGTTCGATGAACCTTATCGGTACACCGAAGGAGCGCACCGACCGGTTTGGGAGATGGGCGTCTCCCCTCTTTGTGGCTGCCGTTCTTCTTGTCCTTCTTCTTGCACTTCCCGTCTTTTCTCCTGCCTCGGGGGCTTCGGTCAAGATCTTAAAAGAGCGGCTGACAGAGAAGCAGGCCGAGTTGAACGCTGCCTACAGCGAGTATGCGAAGTTCCAAAAAGAACTCAACAAACTGGCTGAGAAGCACAACGCAGCCGAGGTCCGGATGGCTCAGATCGAGGACGCCATCAATGCGGTGCAGAACGAGATCAACCTTGCCCAGAAAGACATGGATATCCTCCAAGCCCAATTGGCTCAACGCTTGGTGCGGCTCTACAAGAACAACTACTCCGCCGCCCCGGTGTATCTCGAGGTGTTGCTCAAGGAGTCCGACATCGCGTCCGTTATCGAGCGCTTCACTATGATGGGCAAGATTGCCGACAGCGACCAGGAGCTGTTCAATCAAGTAGCGGGTTATCTGGAGAAGTCCAACGGGCGCCAGTCCGACTTGGAAGAAAAAAGACGGGCTCAAGCCGATACCACGGCTGAGCTCGAGGTTCTTCAGGCCGAGATGAGTGAAAAGTTCTCGGCCGCCTCGAGTGAGTATCAGCGCCTGACCAAGCAGGTGGTGAAACTGAAGGAGGATGTCCGCGAAGCGGCCGAGGCCGCAGCGAGGGCTGCAGCGGCCGCGAAGGCAAAGGCCGAGGCTGCGGCGAGGGCCAAGGCTCAAGCCGCTGCGAAGGCAAAGGCCGAGGCCGCGGCGAAGGGGCAGAGCGGTCGAAAGAGCTCCGGTGGGGGGACGGTGCAGGCGGGATCGTTCGTGTTCCCCGTCCAGGGGCCCCACAGTTATGTCGACAGCTGGGGTGCGCCTCGCTCAGGAGGGCGGACCCACAAAGGCACCGATATCCTAGCGGCGCGGGGTACGCCGGTGGTGGCCTGCGTGAGCGGTACAATATCGCGGACCAATCCCACCGACACCGGGTTGGGCGGTATCACGGTATGGTTGCGAGGTACCAACGGATATAGCTATTACTATGCTCATCTGAACGGCATCGCTCCCGGTATCCGTGGAGGAGTGTCGGTCACGGCCGGAGAACTGTTGGG
>JAXGNF010000021.1:0-29469 GCA_040768135.1 Thermoleophilia bacterium
GGGACGACGCCATGGCCGCCGTGGCCTTCGCCAAAGAGACGGTGGGGGTGGCGTAGGGCTTTGGCGATGAGGTGTCGACCAAGCCCAACCCACAGGAGGAGAGAGACCCATGCCCCATAAGGAGTGGGCCCGACTGACACCGGAGGAGAAGTCCGACCGGCGCTGGGCTGCGTTCCTCGAGCCCGGATTGGATTTTGCGCATGAGGAGGCGGCTGCGCTGTACCGTGAGCGTGCGGCCCGGCTCAAGAAGACGATCCTGCTGGAGGGGGAGCCCGACCGAGTGCCGGTGTGTGCTCTCGCCGGATACTATCCCGCAACCAGGAAGGGTCTCACCCCATATGACGTGACCCAGGACTACGGTTTGGCCGCCGAAGCGTGGCTGGAAGCCAACCGCTACCTACAGGCCGATACTCTTCTGGCGCCGGTGTTCGCCGCCATACCAGGACGGGCATACGAGATCCTTGACGTGAAGATCCTTAGTTGGCCGGGACACGGAGTGCCGAAGGAGTCGGGCTTTCAGTACAACGAGAAGGAGTGGATGCTCGACGATGAGTATGATCTCCTGATCGATGATCCCACGGATTTTCTCCTGCATGTCTACCTGCCTCGTGTAGCCGGTGGACTGGAGGGCTTCGCGCGGCTAGCCTCGCCGCTCGACATGGTAGAGATCGTGGGTGGTCCGCCCTGGATGATGCGCTGGGCCGACCCAGAAGTGCAGACCAGCCTGGAGAGGCTGACTGCGGCCGGACGGGAGTGTGCGGCTTGGGGAGGGACGATCTATCCCCTGATCGGCCGCCTGATCGCGGAGGGTTTCCCCGGCACCTTCTCCTTCATGTCGCTGGCTCCGTTCGACTTCATCGGAGACACGTTACGCGGAACTCGGGGCATCCTCACCGATATGTACCGACAGCCGGACGCGGTGCTGGAGGCGTGCGACCGTCTCGCTCCGATCGTCGTCAAGTGGGTCACCCGGGCCGCCAATCCACACTCCGCCCCTTTGGTTTTCATGCCGCTTCACAAGGGCGCCGACGGGTTCATGAGTCTAGAGCAGTTTCAGAGGTTCTATTGGCCCAGCCTACGGAAGGTGATCGACGGATTAGTGGCCGATGGCTTCGTCCCTTATCTATTTGCTGAGGGTGCCTATGGGAGCCGGTTGGAGACTATCGCGGACGTCCCCCGTGGCCGCACAGTCTGGCATTTCGATAACACGGATATGCGGCGGGCCAAGGAGATCTTGGGTGGGGTCGCATGTATCCAGGGGAACGTGCCTCTTCCACTTATGCAATTGGGCAGTACCGACGAGGTCAGAACGTATTGCCGGGACTTGATCCAAGCCGTAGGGCCGGGAGGGGGTTTTATCCTCGACGTGGGCGCAGTGGTCGATGAGGCCAAAGAGGAGAACATGCTGGCAATGATCCAAACGGCGAAGGAGTCAGGTCGCTAGCGGATCTTTGGGTCTAAGGAGGAGTCGTGGTTTGACGAATGGCGTGATTTTAGCCTGCGAGATGATCGAGGACGAAGTGCGGCTGGCCTTAGAAGGCCTGCCGCCTGAAAAGCGTCCGCCACTCGTCTGGGTGGAAAGCGGACTCCACGACCGGCCGGAGAAGCTGCATGCGGCGCTCAGGGAGTTGATTGACAGGCTTGACGAGGGCGCCCGTGCTGGGTGCCCCGTCACCGTACCCTCGGTTCGTCCCGGACGAGGCCCGGCCGTCGAGCGTCGAGAAGAGGTTGTGGTCGGCCCGGTGGAAGAAGTACTGCTGGCTTTGGGTTTCTGCGGTAGTGCCCTGAGTGGCCTCGCCGCCCGTCATGTCAGCTTGGTCTTCCCACGGGTGGATGATTGCATCTCTCTCCTTCTTAACCGGGGCTGTTCGCGGGAAGAGGTGCCGCGCAATCCACGCCACTATTACTTGACCAGAGGCTGGTTCAATCACGAGAGCTCTTTGAAACAGGCCTTCGATGACTGGGAACAGCGCTTTGGTCCTGAACGGGCGGCGCAGCTGCGCAAGACGATGTTCGCCGGGTACGAGCAGGTGAACCTGATCGATACCAAGGCCTACGACGTCGGCGACTGTCTCGACCAGAGTCACAGCGTGGCCGAGGAACTTGAGCTCGATCACGGGATCGTCCAGGGGTCGGTGCAGTTGCTCGAACGGATGTTCAAGGGGGAGCGTGACAGCGAGATTGTGGTGGTCCCTCCGGAGGAACCCATCGGGTTCAAGCACCTGTTCGCTACCGATGACGTTGAGCAGGAGGCACCTGCTTAAAAGCAATGCCTGCCTAGGAACACGGCAATCGACGACATAGAAGGGAAGCAGACGTGGAGACTCGAGTTAGCAGCGCCACCCGTGAGGTTATCATCGGAGGGGACCGTCCCACCGTGTTGATCGGTGAGCGCATCAATCCCACCGGCAAGAAACGCTTGGCCGAAGCCTTGCGTGCCGGCGACCTGAGCGTGGCTCGTGAAGAAGCGGTGAACCAAGTCGCGGCCGGGGCCGACATCCTCGACGTGAACGTGGGAGCCACCGGGGTGGACGAGATAGCCATGCTGCCCCTTGCCGTGCAGGCTGTGGCCGAGGTGGTTGATGTGCCCCTGTGCATCGATAGCCGCAAGGCTGCTGCCCTCAAAGCTGCTTTGGCCGTATGTCCGGGCCGGCCTATCGTGAACTCGGTGACCGGGGAGGAGTCCTCGCTGGAGGAGATCCTGCCTTTGGTGAAGGAATACGGGGTGCCGGTGATCGGTCTGACCTTGGACGAGAAAGGCATCCCCAATGAAGCTCAGGCTCGAGTTGAGATTGCGCATAAGATAGTGGAGCGTGCTGAAGCCATTGGAATCCCGCGCGAAGACGTGATCATCGATTGTCTGACGCTTTCCCTGGGAGCGAACGTCCAGGCCGGTCTGGCAACTCTGGAGGCCACTCGGCGGGTCCGCGACGAGTTGGGCGTCAATCAGACCCAAGGCGCAAGCAATATCTCCCACGGCCTGCCTAACCGACCGGCATTGACCGGCGCCTATCTGGCCATGGGAATCCAGGCGGGGCTGACCTGCCCGACGGTTGATGTGGCCCAGGTGCGCCTGGCGGTGCTCTCGGCCGACTTGGTGCTTGGTCGGGACGACTACGCCATGCGTTTCATAGCGGCGTTCCGCGAAGCACAAAGAGCAGCGGCCCAGTGAAAAAGGACAAGTTCTACATCGACGGACGGTGGGTAGACCCCGTAGAACCGGGCCGGTGGATCACGGTTATTGACCCTGCTACCGAAGAAGAGGTGGGGCGAGTGGCCGCCGGCTCCGAGGATGACGTCGACGCTGCCGTCCAGGCTGCGTACCAGGCCTTCCCTAGTTACAGCCAGAGCACTCGCGAAGAACGCCTTGCGCTTCTTGAGGGTATCCTCGGAGGCTACAGACGACGGGTGTCCGAGATTGCCGCCGCCATGACGGCCGAGATCGGTATCCCCATTACTTTCTCCGAGAAAGTCCAGGCACATATCGGGGAGATGCACCTCGAGACCGCGATCAGGGTCCTTCGAGACTATCCTTTCGAGGAGGAGTGGGGCGGCACCCAGATCATCAAAGAGCCCGTCGGCGTTTGCTCGCTGATCTCTCCCTGGAATTGGCCCATGAACCAGGTGGTGGTCAAAGTGGCGCCGGCTTTGGCGGCCGGCTGCACGATGGTCCTTAAACCAAGCCAGTACTCGCCGCTTTCGACGCTCCTTCTGGCAGAAGTGATACACGAGGCAGGTGTGCCGGCGGGCGTCTTCAACTTGGTCAACGGCTCGGGGTCGTCGCTCGGAGAGGCACTGGCCACTCACCCACTCGTAGATATGGTCTCCATCACCGCCTCCACCGCTGTGGGCGGCGTCGTTGCTCAATCGGCAGCCGGCTCGATCAAGCGGGTATCCCAGGAGCTGGGGGGCAAGTCGGCTTATATAGTCTTTGAAGACGTGAATCTGGAGAAGGTGATCTCCGCTGGGGTCAGGGGGTGCATGCGCAATTCCGGGCAGAGCTGCAACGCACCCACCCGCATGCTGGTCGCTCGGGCGGTGTACAACGAGGCGGTGGCGATCGCCGTCCGTACAGCGGACGGCCTACTCGTAGGTGATCCTCGGAACCCCGACACCTTCATGGGTCCGGTCGCCGGCAAGAAGCAGTATGAGACGGTCGTTGGTTATATCAAGAGCGGGTTGCAGGAAGGTGCGCGCCTGGTCGCCGGGGGCCTGGAACGGCCCGAGGGGCTGCAACGCGGGTATTTCGTCAAGCCGACAGTGTTTGCCGACGTCAGTAATGACATGCGGATCGCTCGGGAGGAGATATTCGGACCGGTGCTCTGCATGATCCCGTTCGAAGACGAAGACGAGGCCGTGGCACTGGCCAATGACAGCGACTACGGCCTCTCCGGCTACGTCAGCTCAGGCGATGGCGAGCGGGCCCGGCGGGTGGCCCGTCGGATGCGTACGGGGATGGTCCATCTCAACGGAGCATCCACAGACATGAACGCTCCCTTCGGCGGATACAAGAAGTCGGGTAACGGCCGGGAGTGGGGTCGTTTCGGCCTGGAAGATTTTCTCGAGGTCAAGGCCGTGATGGGTTGGCGGAGATAGGGACCGATCGCGCCCGATCGTGGTGAGGAGGACCGTGGAGGGTCGGATCATGAACGGCGACATCCTAGAGGGCGCGATCCCATGGTGCCGGCAGATATCTAGGTCGGTGGCTAGAGGGCCGCTGTGAACCTGCCCTCCCTGCGCGAGATCCTCGCCCTGCCGGCCTTTGCGGGTTCAGAGCTTTTGTCCGGGCAGGCAAGATTGGACGAGCCGGTCACTTGGGTCCACGTCTCGGAGGTCATGGACGCATGGCGGTTTCTGTCTGGGGGGGAGTTGTTGGTCTGCACCGGGCTGGAACTGGCTCGGGTGAGCCCTACGGCACGCGAAGCCTACCTGCGTTCTTTGGTCGGAGCCGGGGCCCAAGGACTAGTGTTGGAGTTGGTCCATTCACTTCGAGAGGCGCCGGAAGAGTTGCTGCGGACGGCCCGGCTCACGGAGTTCCCATTGATCGTATTCCGTGAAGAGGTACGGTTCGCCGACCTTACCCGAGAGGCCCACGAGCGTATCCTCAGACCTCAGATTCCGCCTGAACGTGGACACTGGCTCGACAGCCTGCTCGACGCGCTGGTGGAGACCGGGCGGGACGCCGATTTCATCGAAGGGCAACTGGGACCTATCCTCGCTCTACCCGGGAGGCCCAGAGGCACCCTACTAGCCACTTTGGAAGCGCTGTTGGTCTCGCACTTCAACATCGCCGAGACGGCCCGCAGGCTGGGAGTACGTCGCCAGAGCATCTACTACCGGCTCGAGCAATTAGAAGGCATGCTCGGCGATTTAAACGCCACCTATCGGCGAAGCAGTCTCGTGGTCGCTTTGGAACTTCTCAAGCGAAGCCCACATTAGCGTGTCGCATGACGATACCTGTAGATGCGTAGACGAAGGTCACGTGCTTTGCGCACTTTGGAGCGCTTTCTTGTCTCTTTTTGACACTCTGTCCGTTGAATCTAACCTGCCTCAGAGCGTACCATGGGACGGGTGGATTTCTTTGTACCAGCCGGCGTCTCAGCGTGCGCTTTGTTTCATCGAAGCCGGTCATTGTGAATAAGCGGCTGGGGCACAATCCCGAGTGAGGCGAAAGGAGTGGCTGCGGTCAATAGGAGGTCGGGCTGACGCAAAATCAATCTCTGCCTGCCCGTCTCGGTGGTGGGCGGTGTCGGCATAGGACCGGTAAAACGCGAAGAACGGAGAGACCACATGGCATTGCTCGAAGAACCGATCAAAGAAGTAAAAGTACTTAAGAATTACATCAACGGTGAGTGGGTAGAGTCTAAGGGCGAGATCGTCGACGTAGTCAACCCGGCGACCTTGGAGACGATCTCCCAGGTACCCATATCGACCCGCGAAGAGATCGACCAAGCGGTTCAGGCCGCTCAAGAGGCCTATTACGACTGGCGTCGTACCACGCCGCTCGCTCGTACGCGGATCCTCTTCCGCCTCAAAGAGCTGCTCGAGGAGAATTTCGAGAAAGCCAGCCGTATCCAGACCCAGGAGCACGGCAAGTGCATCGACGAGTCCCGCGGTGAGTCCCGCCGGGGTATCGAGAACGTCGAGGTGGCCTGCGGTATCCCGACTTTGATGCAGGGCTATGTTTCCGAGGACGTCGCCCACGGCATCGATGAGTACTGCATCCCCACCCCCCTTGGGGTGTTCGGCGTCATTGGCCCCTTCAACTTCCCCTGGATGATCCCCCTGTGGTCCATCCCCTACGCCGTAGCGACCGGTAACACCGTCGTAGTCAAGCCTTCCAGCGAGGTTCCGAACAGCCAAGCCTTCCTGATGGAACTGGCCGAGGAAGCCGGCTTCCCGCCGGGCGTGTGGAATATGGTCCATGGTGGCCGCACCGTGGTCAACGGCATGCTGGAGCATCCCGATATTCAAGGCATCACCTTCGTCGGTTCGACGCCGGTGGCCAAGGATGTCATCTATCCTCGCTGCGGCGAGACCGGCAAACGGGTCATCGCCCAGGCAGGTGCTAAGAACTTCATGACCATCATGCCCGACTGCGCGGTCGATCAGACCATCGCCGGGATGATGACCTCGTTCTTCGGCAATGCGGGCCAGCGCTGCCTGGCGGCCGCAAACGCCGTCATCGTCGGCGAAGATGACGACTTCTACAACGAGTTCGTCGCCAAGGTCGTTGCGATGGCCAAGAACATCAAGGTCGGGTACGGTCTTGATGAGTCCATCCAAATGGGCCCGCTGCGTGACCAAGCCAAGAAGCAGAACGTCCTCAACTACATCGATATCGGTCTCAAAGAGGGCGCCGAGTTGGTACTCGACGGTCGTGACTTCACCGTGCAGGGTGGCTACCCGGACGATTGCTTCGTTGGTCCCACGGTCTTCTCCAATGTCGACCCGAAATCCCGCGTGGGTTCCGAGGAGATCTTCGGCCCCGTCATGAGCATCATGCGGGCCAAGGATCTCGACGAGGCCATCAGGATCACCAACGAGAACCCGTTCGGCAACGGCCACTCGATCTTCACGCAGAATGGAGCGAGCGCCCGCTACTTCCAGTACAACGTGGTCAGCGGCAATGTCGGAATCAATATCGGCATCACCGCCGCCATGGCGTTCTTCCCATTCGGCGGTCTGAAGGATTCGTTCTTCGGCGTGCTTCACACCCAGGGCAAGGATGCGATCCGGTTCTTCACGGACACCAAAGTCGTCATCCAGCGTTGGTTCTAGTAGGGGGATGACTGCTTTATGGCATTGAACACGTGTTCTGAAGGCATCTCCTTCGCGCGCGAGATGGAGGAAGCCTCGGCTGGGTTCTACGAAGAACTGGCCAAGCTCTTCCCGGATCACGCCGATAAGTTCTTGGACTACGCCAAGGTGAACAACAAGAACGTGTCCAACGTCCAAAGGACGTACTTCGGCGTCATCACCGACGGCATCGAAGGCTGCTTCGCCTTCAATCTCGAGCCGGAAGACTATGCCATCGATGTTGAGGTACCTGGTGGCATCGCCAAGGCCGATGCTTTGGCCAAAGCGATCGCCGCTGAAGAGACAATCGCACGCTTCTATACCGACGCGGGCGAGCAAGGCAAGGGCCTGACGGCCGATGTGGCGAGAGCCTTCACGCTGATAGCCCGCAAAAGAGGCGACCGTATCGCCGAGCTGAAGGCGCTTGCCTAGCGGCTCCAATCGGGTCGGCAGGCCGGTGGCCTGAAGACCGCCGATGGCTGCGACGATAGCGACGCAACGGGTGCATTCCCGGTCCTTGCGGGGACGGGAATGCACCCGTGCTTTTCTCCCTTCGAGGATGTACCATTGTCATGGAATCGTGGATGCGAAAAGGAGGGTCTCGTGATGCCGAAGAAGGCGTTGCTCCTTGGATTGGTCTTCATCCTTGTGCTGGCGGTCGTGGTTGCCGCGGGGTGCGGGGGGGCGGACAAGGAGGCCAAAGAGGCACTAAGGACCGCACTAGATAAGATAAACACCCAGGTAACTGAGCTGACGGCTAAGTTCACCGGAGGCGGGACGGTCCCGGAGGTCAAGGCGGCGTTGTTGGACATAGCGCCGGATTGGCAGGCGGTAGTCGAGGCGGCCAAAAAAGTGAAGGGAGCAGATGCCGACGCGGCTCAGAAGGCGTGGACAGGAGTAGAGACGGCCGTCCAAGGACTATCGGACGACACTCCTCTGATGCAGGCTGCGGGTACTATCATGGGCCCCGTCCAGGGTCTTCTGAGTGTGGTAGGTGAACTGAGCAAATTGGTGGGCGATAAATAGAAAGACCACCCGGCTTCACGGGGCTGTTGAAAGCAGGCCAAGGTTGGTCGCCGTGTAGCTTGGAGTCTTGTTGACTGATATCAGAGGAAGCCGGTGAGCGATACGCTCGGCCGGCTCCCTCTGTGAGAGGGGATCATCAGGGCCTTGAGTGTCGATACCATACTGCTTGTAGCGGTCGTGGCCGTCGCCCTCATTTTCGGCCTCCTGAACGGTTTCCACGACGGCTGCAATGCCGTGTCGACCGTCATCTATACGAAGGCGTTGAAGCCTCGTACGGCCATCGGCCTTTCCGCGCTGTTCAACTTCGTTGCCCCTCTTGTCGTGGGGGTGGCCGTGGCCAAGACCATCGGTGGAGTCATCAAAGCGGGTGACGCCTCAGCCCATCTGGTCATTGCCGCTTTGTTGGGGGCGTGTGTATGGGAAGTGCTGACCTGGATCTGGGCCCTTCCCATCAGTTCGTCACATGCTCTGGTGGGGGGCCTACTCGGGGCCGGGTTGGCCGATCTGGGTCCGGGCGGGGTTGACTGGAGAAAGGTTGTTCTCGTGTTCGCCGCCCTCTTGATCTCTCCATTCGTTGGGATCCTAACCGGGTACCTCGTCATGCGGCTCAGCCGCTTTTTCTTCGCAAAGACGCGCATGAGTATGACGAAGGCCGACAGGTTCTACAAACATATGCAGATCCTCTCCTCGAGCTGGGTCTCTTTCAGTCACGGAGCCAACGACGCCACCAAGGTGATGGGGATCATCGTGATTTTTCTGGCTGCCCAACAGGGTCTTGACGTCGGTGCTTATGTAGAGCGGGAGGGCTTTCCCTTCTGGGTGATCATTGCCGCAGCAGGTGCCATGGCAATTGGGACCTATCTGTCTGTGCGCTCGTTCCGGCTTATCCGAACGGTTGGAGAGAAGATATGCGAGCTACACCCCGTCAACGGTTTCAGCGCCGAGACGGGTGGAGCCATCATCATCCAGTTGGCCACGTTCTTTGGACTGCCGGTCTCAACCACACATATCGTGACCTCAGCCGTATTGGGTACGGGGTTGGCCGGTGGGCTGGGCGGGGTGAGTTGGAAGGTGTTTCGAGCCATCACCCTGGCTTGGGTGGTCACCCTGCCGTTCTGCGCTGCCGCCGCGGCTGTGATGTACTATTTACTCGACTTGGTCTCATAAGGAGCATCCATGACTGCGGCACGATGCAAGGCAAAACGACGCTGGTTGGGTGGCGGGACGTCCATCAAGAGCGCGTTGGAGGCCTCGGGCAAAGAGGGCGGCGCCCAAATCTTGACGCGCCTGGGCGACTTCGCCGATCAGGTGGTCGTTATCGTCGAGAAGATGCGGGACGCAGTGGAGAGCTTCGCGGCCGACCGTTATGATGAGCTGGCCGAATCGGCGGCTGAGCTGGATCGTCTTGAGAGCGAGGCAGATGACGTGAAGGAGTCTCTCCTCGACCAGTTGGCCGTTGGGACCATGTTCCCCATGGGACGGGCCGATCTTGCTCGTCTAGTAAGCTCCATGGATGCCATCGCCAACCTGGCGGTTGGCGCCACCGACCGGATATCGATGCGTAGGTTTTCTTTGCCTCAGTCCCTGAATGACTTGATGGTATCGCTGGCTCAGGCCGACGTGGAGGCGTCCCAGGTATTGCGCGATGCAGTGGTCGCCATGGGGAGTGATCTGCGCGCCGCGATCAGACTGGCCCGTGAAGTGGATAAGATCGAGAGCCGGGCCGACGACATCTTCGCCGAGCTCTATCAAGGAATGTACGAACTCGAAACCGACTACAAGACCTTCCATCAGCTCAAAGCCATTATCGAGCGTTTGGAGAACGTGGCGGACCGCTGTTGCGAGAACGCCGAACTATTGCGACATATGGCTTTGGAGTACCTTGAGGGCGAATGACCCAGCAGCACACTAGTGGCGGAGCGTCTGAGCGGGAGAACCTCGAGGCTTGAGCACTGACACCGTTCTCCTCGTCGCGGTGGTGGTGGTCGCGCTCGGCTTCGGCCTGCTCAATGGTTTTCATGACGGCTGTAACGCCGTCTCGACCGCGATCTATACGAAGGCCCTGAAGCCCCGAACGGCCATCGGGCTGTCGGCCTTCTTCAATTTCATCGCTCCCCTCGTCACCGGTGTGGCTGTAGCTAAGACCATCGGGGAGGTCATCAAAGCCGGTGATGCCTCTTTCCAATTGGTCATTGCCGCCATGTTGGGAGCTTCTATTTGGGCGATCCTCACATGGATATGGGCTCTGCCGGTTAGTTCGTCTCACGCCCTGGTTGGTGGCCTTCTTGGGGCGGGGCTGGCCGCCCTGGGTACGGACGGCATCGACTGGGCTAAAGTGATCCTGGTGTTCGCAGCCCTCTTCCTCTCGCCATTCGTGGGGATCTTCACGGGATATGCGTTTATGCACATCAGTCGCTTCTTCTTTGCGAGGAGGCGTATGACCTTGGCGGGGGCAGATCGCTTCTATAGATACGCGCAGATAGTCTCCTCGAGTTGGGTCTCGTTCAGTCACGGTTCCAACGACGCTACTAAGGTCATGGGGATCATCGTGATCTTTCTTGCGGCCCGGCAAAGGCTTGATGTGACCGAGTACGTGGCGCGGGAGGGCGTGCCGCTGTGGGTGATCCTGTCTGCTGCGGCCGCTATGGCCATCGGGACCTACCTCTCGGTCCGCTCGTTCCGACTCATCAAGACCGTGGGTGAGAAGATCACCGAACTACACCCCATCAACGGTTTCAGTGCCCAGGTCGGAGGAGCCATCGTCATCCAGATCGCGTCCTTATTCGGCCTTCCCGTCTCGACCACCCATGTGATCACTTCGGCCGTGGCCGGCACCGGTCTGGCCAGTAAACTGGGGGGGTAAGCTGGAAGGTCTTCCGTGCTATCATGCTGGCCTGGGTGGTCACCCTGCCGTTCTGTGCGGCCGTGGCCGCTGTTTTCTATTATCTCTTCGACCTCGTGATGTAGGAGGCCAACATGGCCGGCTCTCTGCTCGACAAGATCAGACGCACGCTCGGCGGCGAGACCATGCTCGAGGGTGCGATCGACGCCATGGGCAAAGAGCGTGAGGAGCAGGTGCTAGAACGTCTGGCCGACTTCAGCGACCAAGTAGTAGTCATGGTCGAAAAACTGCAGGATGTCGTCGAACGCTTCGCCACCGGCCGTTACGACGAGTTAGCCGAGTCTGCTCAAGAGCTGGACGGACTCGAAAGCCGGGCCGACCGTACAAAGGAGTCCATCCTTGACCAAGTGTCACTGGGGGGCGTTTTTCCGATGCACAGGTCCGACTTGGCTCGTCTTACTAGTTCTATGGATAGCATCGCGAACCTGGCCACCGGCGCCGCCGATCGTCTTTCGATGCGGCGGTTTTCTCTTTCTGCGGAGATGAATGCCCGACTGATCGAGCTGGCCCGCATCGATCTGGAAGCAGTGAGAGTCTTGCGTGATGCAGTCGTCGCAATGGGGCGCAACCTGCAGGAAGCCATCAAGCTCGCCGGCCAGGTGGATAAGATGGAAAGCCGCGCTGACGACGTGTATGCGGCGATCTACCACGAGATGTTCGATCTGGACATCGACTTCAAGACCTTCCATCAACTTAAGGCCATCATCGATAGGCTGGAGAACATCGCCGACCGTTGTAGCCATATCGCGGAGCTGCTGCGACATATGGCGCTGGAGTACATCGAAAACGAGTGAGACGAGACTCTGCGTTCGAAGGGATGCCCATAACGGTGGTAGGGGGCGTATGGAGGGACATCCTCGCTTGAGGGAGGTCTGGTGGGCATGAGGATCGGTCTGGCACAGCTCAACTCACGTCAGAACAAGGCGGCTAATCTGGCTGCGGCCGGAGAAGCGATAGACAGGCTATCGGCACAGGGCGCTGATCTTGTCTTACTGCCCGAGATGTCGAATTTTCACGGACTTGAGGATACCTACGCGCGAGCGGCGGAGCCGATTCCCGGGCCGAGCACCGAGTGGGCGGCCGACAAGGCCCGCGAGTACGGCATCTTTCTCCACTTGGGCAGCATCTCCGAGCGGCGGGGCGACAGACTCTACAACACCAGCGTCGTCTTCGATCGGAGCGGCGCTGAGGTCGTCCGTTACAGCAAGATACACTTGTTTGACGCCCGGACGCCGGATGGTCTCGAATACAGGGAGTCCGACGTGTTCACGCCGGGCGACGAGGTGGTGGTGTGTCGGTGCGACGGGGTCGTGTTCGGTCTCGCCATCTGCTACGACCTACGTTTTCCGGAGCTCTTCCACGCGCTGGCCGACAAAGGAGCACAGGTCTTCTTGGTGCCGGCGGCCTTCACGATACCTACCGGCATCAGTCACTGGGAACCGCTGATCCGTTCCCGAGCCGGAGAGAATGGTTGCTACCTGGCTGCTTGTGGACAGTGGGGTCCCTATGCTCGTGGCCGCTCCAACTACGGTCACAGCATGGTGGTCGACCCGTGGGGCACTATCAGGGCGCAGTGCGGGGAAGCAGTAGATACACTGGTAGCCGATATCGATCTTGCGTATCTTGAGGCGGTGCGGCAGCGCCTGCCTGTCCGACAGCACCGCCGGCGCGATCTGTTCGGCTAGACTCCAAGCGGAGATCCTTTGGGAGGTACCTTCAGACTCCGTCCACTTCTTCAATTGTCTTCGGACGGTCCGGGCAGATATGGATGTTCACGCCATGCGTTCGCGTACCTGCGTCTGTTGAGCGAGAACGCCTACGCCCCCGGCAAGCTTAGAAGTCCATTTCGAAGTGAAACACCCCTTCGTTCAGCTTGCTATGGATCTTCATGCCGCTCTTATTGATGACCGCCTGCATCGGTTTGTTGTCACGCATCACCTCTGCGGTGAAGCCGGCGATGCCGTTTCGTTTTGCGATGTTGGCCAGGTGCTTCATGATGAAGCTCCCGATGCCTCGCCGCTGCCAATCATCTCGGACAACGAAAGCGACCTCGGCTCGGTTGGTCTTCTGATCGAGGTAGTAGCGGCCAATGGCTATGATGTCCTCCCCGTAGGCCTCCGGTACCGTCCCGACGATTGCCACCTCGTTGCGGTGGTCGACGTACACGAAGTTCTGCAGCTGTTTGCGGGGGATACGCTTCATGTGTGACATGTACCGGTAGTACACAGTCTCCTGGGATAGGGAGTAGAAGAGATCACGGGTGCGTGGTTCGTCTGTAGGATTCATGGCCCGGAAACTGATCAACGTGCCGTCATCAAGCAGCATAGTGGTCCGCACTTCTTTAGGCCCAACGAAGAAACGACCTTCTACATCGGCCATCTCTGGGCGTACCCAGCGGTTCTCAATGGCCTTCGCCAGTAGCTCTTCTCGAAAATTGGGGTGTGCGATGGTGATCAGCGACAACGCCCTCTCCTGCACACTCTTGCCGTGTAGGTAGGCGACCCCGTACTCGGTGACTACATAGTGGACGGCTCCGCGCGTGGTCACGACGCCGCCTCCCGGCTTGAGAGTTGAGACAATGCGCGAAACCCTTCCCTCCTCCGCCGTCGAAGGCAGGGCGATGATCGCGCGGCCTCCATCGGAGCGGCCGGCCCCCTGGTTGAAGTCCGCCTGCCCACCTATACCCGAGTAGAACCTGTTGCCCAGGGAGTCGGAGCATACCTGCCCAGTTAGGTCGACCTCGAGGGCGGTGTTGATGGCCACCATCTTGTTCTGCTGGCCGATGATGAACGGGTCGTTTACGTATTCAGTGGGGTTGAACGAAAAGAGTGGGTTGTTATCGACATAGTCGTAGAGTTTTTTAGTGCCCATGGCGAAGCTGGTGACTATCTTCCCGCGGTCTAACGACTTCTGCTCGCCTGTGACAACGCCGGCATCGATCAGGGGAATGATCGCGTCGGTTATCATCTCAGTGTGGACTCCCAAGTCTTTCTTGTCGCTGAGGAGAGGGACGACCGCGTGGGGGATGCGCCCTATCCCCACCTCGATCGTCGACCCGTCTTCCACAAGCGAGGCGATGTGTTCGCCAATGGCCTGGGCCACAGTCCACGCGTCCGAAGCCCACGCCCCTGTCTGTACGTCGTCTATGAAGCCTGCATAAGTCGTTTCGATCAGGGGCTCATCGACCGGGACCAGGATGTCTAAGTCGAGCACGTTCAGAAAACTGTCACCCAGCGTCCATGGAACCTGCGGGTTGACCTGAGCGATCACCAATCCGGCGTTCGCCGCGGCCGATTTGACTATATCTACGGAGACGCCTAGGCTGCACCGGCCCTGCGGGTCGGGGGGAGTCACTTGGATCAAAGCCACATCGATGGGCATTTCCCCACTGGCGAAGAGCGCCGGGATGTCCGAGAACGAAATGGGTGTGTAGTCGCCGTAACCTTCTTGGATCATATCCCGGACGTTGGCCGACACGAAAAACGTGTTGACGGAAAAACGGTCGGCCAGTTCCTTGTAGGCGTAGGGAGCGTCTCCCAGAGTCAGCGACGAAAGGACCTGAGTGTCGGCCAGCTCGGCATGACGGGCGACCAGTGCTTGAACCAGACGCAGGGGCTGGGCCACACCGCTTCCAATGAAGACCCTTTGCCCGGGTCTGATGCTGGCGACCGCCTGCTCGGCGGTCATGATCATGTCGCCGTACTTGTTCTGCCAGTCGGCCTCGTACTCGTGTTTGGGCGTGGTGCTCATTGCACACCTCCCGCCGTCAGTTGGATTCGTGCGTCGGCTGCCACCGATTCCTCTCCAGGTTTGCCCACAATGAACGGATTGATGTCGAGCTCAGCGATCTGCGGGAAGTCGGTGACGAGCTGGCTGATGCGCTGCAGCGCTTCGCCGATGGCTGAGAGATTGACCCCAGCTTCGCCGCGCACGCCCTCGAGCAACTTATATGACCGTGTACCCATGAGCATGCTCATGGCCTCCCCGTGAGTGATCGGGGCCAGATGGAAGGTGACGTCTTTCATGACCTCCACAAAGATCCCTCCCAAGCCGAACATGAGCATGGGACCGAACTGCGGATCACGACTCATGCCCAGGATGACCTCTCGACCCTTGGGGACCATCTGCTCGAGATAGACTCCCTCCAAGAAAGCGTCAGGCAATCTCCGAGCGATGCGAAGCATCATCAGTTCAAAAGCATCAGCCACTTCTTGGACGCTGTTGAGGTTGAGTTTGACTCCGCCGACGTCTGACTTGTGGATGATGTCGGGAGACGAGATCTTCATGGCAAGCGGGTAGCCGAGTCGAGGCGCTGCCTCGATGGCTTCTTCCACAGTGCTCACCAGACGGCCGTCGGGAACGATGAAATCGTAGGCCCGCAGGATGTCTTTGGCCTTGACCTCACCTACATACGACCGCCCACTGCGAAGCTGCCGGGCGATGATGCGCTCCACCCTCCGCCGGTTGACCGGGAAGCGGGCGACTACTCGCGGAGGGCGGGTTCGCCAAGTCGCGTAGTCAACCATCGCTTTGAGAGCGGCTACCGCCCGCTCGGGCGACGGGTAGTCAGGGAGGCTGTGGGCGACCAACTCCTCGCGGCCGGGCATGATGTTCTGCCCTCCCATGAAGGTTGCGAGTACAGGCTTCTCCCCGCGGACGGCTGCGGCAATGGCCCGAGCGGTCTCGGCGGGCTTCGTCATGGCCTGGGGCGTGAGTATGATGATAACCGCATCCACCGTGGGGTCATCCTGGGCGGCTTCGACTGCTAGGGCGTAACGGCCCGGGTCGGCGTCGCCGAGAACGTCGATGGGGTTACCCACACTAGCAGCTGCAGGCAGTTTGCCGCGTAGGTCGTCCGCCGTACGCGGATGAAGCGAAGTCACGTGTAGGCCTGCATGTTCGACTGCGTCGGCGGCCATGATTCCGGGGCCCCCGGCATTGGTGATGATGGCGACCCTGTCGCCCTTCGGCAGAGGCTGCATGGCGAGTGCGGTGGCAAGATCGAAGAGGCCCTCGAAGGTCTCGGCTCGGATGACACCTGCGCGTTTGAACGCTGCTCCATAGGCTATATCCGCCCCAGCCAGGGCTCCCGTATGTGACGACGCCGCCTTGGAGCCGGCCGAGGTCGTGCCGGCCTTGAGAATCACAACCGGTTTGATTGCCGCCACCGATTCGGCCACACGGATGAACTGGTCTCCGGAGCCGATACTCTCCAGGTAGCCGACTATGACCTTAGTCTGATCATCATCAGCGAACGCGGCCAATAAGTCGGTCTCGTCGAGGTCGGCCTTGTTGCCAATACTGAGAAGGGTGGCCAAGCCCAATTTTCGCTCGGCCGCCCAGTCGAGGATGGCTGCGCACAGCGCCCCCGACTGTGAGAGCACTGAGATACCGCCCGCCTGGGGCATCTGGCTGGCAAACGAGGCGTTCATCTTGTGGTGCGTGTTGATAAGCCCCAGGCAGTTCGGGCCCATAAGCCGTGCACCGGCCGCTCGGCACAGATCGGCTATCTCAGCCTCCAGACGAGCGCCCTCTTCGTCTACCTCTTTGAAACCGGCCGTTATGATGACGACGGCTTTCGCCTTCGCTCTGAGAGAGCTGATCACAGCCCCTTTGACTGCCGTCGTCGGCACCGCTATGACGCTCATGTCGATCGGTTTGCCGTACTCCTCGAGACTGTTATAGAACTTTTGTCCGAAGAGTTCACCGCCCGATGGGTTGACCGGGACGATCTCTCCCTCGAATCCTCCCTCGATCAGGTTGACTACCACGGAATAGCCCACCTTACCCGCGGTACGGGAGGCCCCCATCACAGCCACGGTATTAGGATAGAGGAGATAATCAAGCATCTGAACTATCACGTCCCTTCGAGATCGACCAACGTCTACGGACGCCGACCACGGACGTGAACGCCGTGCGCGCCCATTACCAGTAAGCAGGAATCGACCCATAATAATACTCCTTAAGGCCACCATTGATACAATGACGGCTTGGGAGGGGCCGATGTCCGCAGCGTGTCCGGCCCGATGAGGTGGTGTCCGTGCGTAATGCGCTCAAGGCGATAGGGGTCGCTCTTGCGGTGATCGCCCTCTGTTCGCCCCTGATATTCTGGCCGCCCGAAGATGCGCAGACCGGTGCGACGGAGGTTGCTCAAGCGACGGTCACCATCACGGTTGCACCGACCGTGGTCGTCACCACCACCTTGCACCCAGGTGCGACCACCACCACTTCTACCACAGAGGTATCGGCCGAGCCGACTTCCACGACGACTACCACCGAACCGCCCGTGGTCATCCACATAGCGGCCGTCGGCGACGTGATGGCCCACATGCCCATTATCAATTCGGTCAAAGTCCCCGGTGTGGATTCTTATGATTTCCGTCCGGTGTTCGCTCCCGTCACCCGTTATCTGGAGGGGGCCGATTATGCAGTCGCCAATCTCGAAAGCCGGATTGCAGGGGCTGAGCTCGGCTACAGCGGCTATCCGCGGTTCAACGCGCCCGAATCGTTGGCGTGGGCTCTCAAAGCTTCTGGGTTCGACCTGATGGCTACGGCAAATAATCACACCCTCGACTTCGGGTGGGAAGGCATCGTGAACACCTTAGACAGCCTCGACCGCCTGGGGCTCGCCCACGTGGGTACGTATCGCTCTCTCCAGAAGAAGAGAACGCCTTTGGTGGTTGATATCCAGGGGATCAAGGTGGCGTTTCTCAACTATACGTCATACCTCAATGGACTCGTCCCGCCCTCCGAACGCGAGGCATACGCGGTGAACACGCTTGACGTCGATGCGGTGGCTGAAGAGGCTATGATCGCCCGCATTTGGGGGGCTGAGATCGTGATCGCTCTGCTCCATTACGGGGATGAGTACAGGCGGATACCGAACGAGACTCAAGTGGAGATCTCTCAGGAGATACTCTCTCGGGGGGTGGACGTCATTCTCGGCTCTCATCCGCACGTAGTCCAGCCCATCGACCACTTCTTTGACTTCACTACCTGGCGGGTAAATGACAAGTACGTGGTCTATTCAATGGGCAATTTCGTGTCGTCTCAACGTTGGCGCTATTCTGACAGCGGGATAATCGCCTATGTACGCATAGAGAAGAAAGGCCTGCGGGCTCATGTGGCTGGGATCAGCTATCTGCCCGTATACGTTCAACGTTCTACTGGATCCGGCCGGGTTAGCTACCGAGTATTGCCGGTATGGCCCGGGTCGACTCCCGACACCGACACGGCTCTTACCGCGGCCGACAAGGAGCGGATGGCTCAGATATGGGAAGAAGTTAGGGAGTTGCTGTACCGGCCGAACGAGAACATCGTCCCCCTCAACCCCCGCGACCTGCGTTCCTGACGGCGTTGGGCGCCGCAATTCTGATAGCATGCATCAACCATGATCGAACTGGAACGGAATAGCCCCGTGGATACCGCCACTTTGACCGAGTTCTTCGCCCGCTGTGGCTGGGAAGAACCGGACGCGGCCGTCAAGTTGGAGTGGGCTTTAGCGGCTTCGCATGAGTGGGTGGTCTGCAAAGTCGATGGCGAGATGATCGGCTTCGGAAGGGTATGCCGCCTGAGTCCCGTGCGGCGGGTGGTTTTCGACTTGGTTGTCGATCCCAGGTTCAAAGGCACGGGATTACGGGCCGAGATCGCCCGCCTCCTAACGGAGGGCGTCGGGGGGTTCGAGGAGGTGTCGGTATTTTCTGAAGGCTGGAGAGCGCCGCCGGGCTATCTATGGGTAGGTGGACACGACGTCGGCACAAAGACCGCCCCGATCGTCTCAGCCAAGACGTACCTAGGCAGGCGATCGGTTGGGCCCGCGGCCGAGGACTGACCAAGCGCCCGATCCAAGGAGCATAGTCGAGAGATCAGGCGAGAGGCGACGGCCGGGGACCGATGACACTCTCAGTTGATAGGGACTCCGAAGTGATGAGAGGGGGTCGCCTTTTGCTATTAGTCGATCTCGAGACCCCCGGTGTCGGGCGGGGACGAGCCTGCCGTCTTCTATAGGCCTTCTTGGGCTGTGGGTACCGACCCCGACGTCGGTTGGGGTAGCCCGTCTCTGCTCCAACCGCGGAGGGTCCAGTAGATCGCGACTCTTCGCTGCAACTCCTCCCGGTCCAAGGCAGGAGCCACATCGGTCGGCTCGCGGAAGAAGCGCTCGGCTACCGTATCATCAGCGGGGGTGGCGCCAAAGGCCAGATTGAGCCTACGGATGTGGGTGGTGGTCTCGGTGGAAAGCTGTTGGAGCTCTTCCTTAGTCACCGGGACTCCGTTCAACTGGGTGACGGAGGAGATCAGGCGATCCCAGTCCATGAAGTCTCGGTAAAACCGACACATGGTAAGGCTGTCCAACAGCAGCATGCGGTCTTCCCAGTCGATGTAGGTGCGGACGTACGCTTCGTCGTCCAAGTCCTCAAGCATTCCTCCTAGTTCGGCCTTGTAGAAGGTGGCCCGCAGGTGGCAGGCGCCTCGGACGTTGACGGCATAGCTAAGGGCCATGCCTTTGAGCCTACGGGGCTCATAGCCTGCCGGATCGAGTCGCTTCGACGTGATCGACCAGTCGCTTAGGCCCAGCTCTGCCAGTGCATCGTCCATCCCCTGGGCCAGAATATTGCCGAGACGGGTCGATCGAGTGGCTACCGCTTCCAGAAGTGCGCCGATGCCTTCTACATCGCCCGGATCAGGAGCTTCGGCAAGCAGGCCCAGTCCTTTGGCCCTGATCGCGACTGCGACGAGGTTGGCGCCGCTGATGGTGTCGAGGCCTAGGAGGTCGCAGAGTTCGCCTAACTCGGCGACGTCTCGGGCGTGCTTCACCATGCACGACCCCCCAAAGGCGTAAAGGGTCTCGTATTCGGGCCCGTGCAACTCTCGTCCGGCTTGAGGGCCGTCTTTGAGAATAAGTCGTTTACGACAGCGCAACTGGCATGGGGGGCAGGAGCCGTGCTCTACCTGCGCCCATTCCGGCCAATGCTCGGCTTCCAAAGTGGCCCGGTGGGGGGCGGACCCTTTGGTGAAGAAGTCGGTAGGGAAGGTGCCGGCCGTGTTCAACAGACTCACCATGACTGGGGTGCCGTATGTCTGGTAGGCGGTGGCGGTTGGGGAATCGAGGGCCAGCTTGGAGACCTCTCTGCGGGTTTGAGTGAAATGTTCCTGCGTTTGCGGCTTGAGACTTCCGGGAGAGGTCACGCTGACGGCCTTCAGTCTCTTACTGCCGAACACGGCACCCAAACCACCGCGGCCCAGGGTGTGGGCCTCCTCATGCATGACCGAGGCCACGGCGACAAGATTCTCGCCGGCCAACCCGATGGAAAGCACGCCCGACCGTCTGTCGAGATCGCGCAGGATCTCAGCTTCAGTAGTCGCAGGGTCTTTGCCCCAGAGATCTGCGGCTGGTAAGAAACGGGCGCCCTCAGCGTCGACGTGTAGATGCACGGGGTCTGAGGCCGCCCCGGTGATGACCACGCCATCCCAGCCCGTCTCGCAAAGCGTCCGGGCGAACGTGCCTCCACAGTACGTTTCCAACCAGATCCCGGTGAGGGGACTTCTAGTGAAGGCTCCGAACCTGTTCGAGCCCGACATACCGTAAGCGATCAATCGACTCGGAGTGAGCGCTATCACGTTCTCTGGGGCGAGCGGGTCGGTCGCTGGATCAAGATACATCTCGAGCAGGCGTATCCCCAGTACTTTGCCGCCCAACCCCAGCAGGCCCCTGCCGTCGAGCCGGTCGACCCGTGAAGAGCCGCTACCGAGATCGACAAAAAGTATCTTTCTCGTGTCGCTCACGCCCTCACCCGCGTGCTGATGGTTGAGACCTACGATGATCGTTCTGTTTAGTGGTCCGCCGTGGTCCGAGCAGCATCTACCACCTGCGCTAGTGTCTCTTCGACAATATCTAAACCCCGAGCCAGAACCTCGTCTTCGATGGTGAGCGGCACCAAAAAGCGCACCACATTGTGGTAGGTACCGGCCCCCACGTTGACGACGCCGTTCTCGTAGAGTTTGGCCCGGAAGGTTTTCGCCAGTGCACCCGCCGGTTTCTTGGTCGCGGGGTCCTCCACCAATTCCATAGCGGCCATGCCTCCGATACCGCGTACGTCACCGATTACCGGATAGTGTTTCTGAAGGGCCTGGAAACGAGCACGAATGCGTTCGCCTACGACTGCCGCTCGGTCCAACAGGCCCTCGCTTTCGATGATCTCGAACACCGCCAGACCGGCCCTGCAGGCAGTCGGGTTACCGCCGAAAGTAGTGCCCACTCCGCTCGGATGTACGGCGTCCATGATGTCCTGGCGACCGGTGACCCCCGCAATGGGGAAGCCGGCGCCGAGCGCCTTTGCGGTGGTGGTCAGGTCGGGGGCGACGCCCCAGTGCTCCATGCCGAACCATTTGCCGGTCCTAGCCATACCCGTTTGGATCTCATCGGCAATGAGGAGGATGCCGTGCTGTTCACAGGTCTGTTTGATCATGCCCATATATTCAGGGGGAGGTACCACGAATCCACCCTCCCCCTGGACGGGTTCGACGATGACCGCGGCCACATCTTCCGCGTTGACGTGTTTGTCGAACGCATTCTGTAGAAGCTCGGCACACGCACATCCACATTCCGGATAGGTGAGCGACAGAGGGCAGCGGTAGCAGTAGGCGTAGGGTATGCGATACACATCCGATGCATATGGACCGAAACCCACTTTGTAGGGGTCAACTTGGGACGTAAGGCTGAGGGTCATGTAGGTTCGTCCGTGGAAGGCATCTTCGAATGCCATAATGGACTTGCGGCCGGTTGCGTACCGTGCGATCTTGACCGCGTTCTCGACTGCTTCGGCTCCGGAGTTGACGAAGAAGGTGCGCTTGGCGAAGTCGCCCGGCACGTGCTGGTTGAGCTTGTCGGCCAAGCATAGGTACGACTCGTAACCTACGATGCCGAAGCACGTGTGCGAGAACAACTCCGCCTGCTCTTGGACCGTCGATACCACTTTCGGATGGCAGTGGCCTACGTTCATCACGCCGATGCCTGCCGCAAAGTCGATATACTGCCGGCCTTCTACGTCCGTGATGAGGGCGTTTCGAGCCTTGGCTATGTACATGGGAGCGGCGGCTGCCACGCCTTGTGGGATGGTCGACGCTCTAAAGGCGGTGAGTTCGGAGTTGTTCATTGTCCCTCCCCGGATCTATGGGCACCGCGACTGCCGGGTTCACGGTCGAGTCTGGGCTATTTCGGCGAGAGTACCACGATGCTGCCTGCGTTGTCGTCAGGCGTCGACTAGACGTAGTGCGCAGGGGGCGGAGCCCCGGTCCCGCTGAGTCTACCGTTGCTTGCACAGCGGCTGGAACTGGAGACGCCGGCTCTGTCCGTCGCCCTGCCCGGGCCAACTGCCTTGCATCGGCCTGCATTGCTAGTAAACTAAGAGGCTGCCGCATTTCTCGCCTGAGGAGTCGATCTTGAAAAGCACGAGTCAAAGCGTCTTCGCCGGCCCGGCGCGGGCGCCGCATCGTTCTCTGTTGCATGCACTGGGTGTGGGTCGCGATGATATCGAGAGGCCACTCATAGGCATAGCCAACTCCTACAACGAGTTGATCCCAGGGCATACTCACCTGAACGCCCTTGCCCAGCAGGTGAAGTACGGCGTTTACCAAGCCGGTGGTCTGCCTCTTGAGTTCAATGTCATCGGGGTCTGCGACGGCATCGCCATGAATCACGAGGGTATGAACTACTCGTTGGTATCGCGCGAAATCGTGGCTGACTCTGTAGAGATCATGATCAAGGCTCATGCCTTGGACGGCGTGGTGTTCGTCACCAATTGCGACAAGATCGTCCCTGGGATGGTCATGGCGGCGGCTCGTCTGGATGTCCCGGCGGTATTGGTATCGGGCGGTCCCATGTTGGCGGGCGACTTTCAAGGATCGAAGGTTAGTCTGAGCCAGGTCTTCGAAGGGCTCGGTAGGTACATCAAGGGCGACATGACGGAGCAGGAATTGCACCAACTCGAGGAGTGTGCCTGCCCCACCTGCGGCTCGTGTGCAGGTCTATTCACGGCGAATTCCATGAGTTGCGTTGTTGAGGCACTCGGTCTCTCACTGCCCGGTGATGCCGCCATTCCGGCGCCGTATTCGGCTCGGTTGATCCTTGCCCGACATAGCGGAGCCGCGGCCGTCGAGGTGGCGCGGAATGGATGGGGCGCCCGGCGCTTCCTCACCCCGGCTGCTATTCGCAACGCGGTGACGGTAGACGCGGCTTTGGGCTGTTCCACAAACACCGTGCTGCATGTGATGGCTATCGCAAATGAAGCTGAAGTTGAGCTCACGCTTGAGACTTTCAACGAGGTGGCCGCCGCTACGCCCAACCTGGTCAAACTTTCTCCCTCCGGCTCCTACCACATGGAAGATCTCTATCGCGCCGGTGGGGTGATGGGTGTGATGAAACGCCTCGGGGAAGCCGGCCTTCTTGACGGTTCGGTACCCACGGTGGCGGGTGTTGCCATGGCCGGTCAATACGAGGCTGCGGTCATCAGTGACGACGAGGTCATCAGACCTATAGACCGTCCGTACAGTAAGACCGGCGGACTGGCTATGTTGTTCGGCAATCTTGCGCCCAACGGCGCGGTGGTCAAAGAATCCGCCGTTCTACCCGAGATGTTGGTGCACAGCGGTCCTGCTCGCGTGTTTGACGACGAGGCTACCCTCATGGCGGCCCTCGAAGTAGGCAAGATCGAGCCCGGCTGTGTAGTCGTCGTCCGGTATGTCGGACCCAAGGGCGGTCCAGGTATGCCCGAGATGCTTACTCCTACCTCGGCTATCGCGGGGGCGGGTTTGGACGACAGAGTGGCGCTCATCACGGATGGACGCTTCAGTGGAGCCAGCCGCGGGGCGAGCATCGGCCACGTCGCTCCTGAGGCCTACGATGGGGGCCCCATTGCTCTGGTCGAAGACGGAGATATCGTCAGCATCGATATCCCCGAGCGATCTTTGACACTCGAGGTCTCTGAGGCGGAATTGATGCGAAGGAGGTCGGCGTGGCAACGCCCGGCTCGGGAGTACTCGGGCGTGCTGCGCCGCTACGTAGCTTTCGTCTCTGGGGCTGATACCGGGGCGGTGCTGGGCGACGGATCATCCGTCTCCTGACTCCCCCGCCGGCTATTGTAAGGACTCCCCAGCACTTGTCCGGCCTCTAGGCCGGTTGTCCGTGTGGGCGCATATGACACTACAGCGGAGCGCAGTATGAAAGCAGCCAACGTGATCCTTGAGGCGCTGAAGCGCGAAGGGGTCGACACCATATTCGGGTTCCCGGGAGGGGTACTCCTTCCCCTCTACGACGCCCTTTACGATTCTAATATCAACCATATCTTGGTCAGACACGAGCAAGGGGCAGGTCACGCAGCCGACGGCTATGCCAGGGCTTCGGGCAAAGTGGGTGTTTGTCTGGCTACGTCTGGTCCCGGCGCCACCAATCTGGTTACGGCCATCGCCAACGCATATATGGACAGTGTGCCGATGGTGGCCATCACCGGGCAGGTAAGCCGGCAACTGATCGGTTTGGACTCCTTTCAAGAGGCCGACGTGACCGGCATCACCCTCCCCATCGTCAAACACAGTTACTTGGTCAAGAGTTCCAAGCTGCTCCCTCGCATTATCAGAGAGGCCTTCTATATCGCCGGCACCGGTCGGCCGGGACCGGTGGTGATCGACATCCCGGTGGATGTGACCAAAGAAGAGATGGAGTTTGATCCTGAGGTACTCCCGACGATGGATCTACCCGGCTATAAACCCACAGTCAAGGGACATCCGAAGCAGATAAGAGAAGCTGCTCGACTGATCGAGGCCGCCGAACGACCGGTGATCTACGCCGGCGGGGGCATCATCACGGCGGAAGCGTCTGAAGAACTGCGGGAACTGGCGTTGTACGGCCACATACCAGTGACGACCACCCTCACCGGCAAAGGGTGTTTCCCTGAAGACCATCATCTGTCCATGGGTATGTTGGGCATGCACGGCACCCGATATGCCAACTATGCCGTGAGTAGGGCCGATCTCATCATTGCCATCGGAGCGCGTTTCGACGACCGGGTCACAGGCAACGTAGCCACCTTCGCGCCCGAGGCGCGGGTCATCCACGTGGACCTCGATCCGGCCGAGATTTCTAAGAACGTAGCCGTCGATGTGCCCATCGTCGGCGATGCCAAGAAGGTGCTGACGGCCTTGTTGGGAGAAGTGAAGAAGCTTGAGCTCTCCCCCGACCGTCATCTGCCGTGGGTGGAGCAGGTGGAAGCGTGGAAGCGCGATCATCCGCTCATCGTCAGGGAGTCTGAGGCGGGGGAGATCGTGCCTGAGGCGGCAGTGCGCACCATCTGGGAGGTCACCCGGGGGGAGGCCATTGTGTGCACGGAGGTGGGCCAGAACCAGATGTGGGCGGCTCAGCACTATCTCTTGTGTCACCCACGTAGGTTCATCAGTTCGGGAGGCTTGGGCACCATGGGCTTCGGCTTTCCAGCGGCTATAGGGGCGCAAGTGGCCTGCCCCGACAAGCTCGTGATCGACATCGCGGGAGACGGGTCGTTTCAAATGACGTTGCAGGAACTGGCAACAGCCGTGCAGTACCGATTGCCGGTGAAAGTCTGCATCCTAAACAATCAATACTTGGGGATGGTACGCCAGTGGCAGGAGTTGTTCTGGAACGGACGCTACAGCGATACCTGCATGGAATGCCAACCTGACTTCGTCAAGCTGGCCGAGGCCTACGGGGCGGAGGGGTACCGGACCGCTCGGCCCGATGAGTTGGAAGAGGTATTGCGCACGGCCTTTGCTACGGACAGGCCGGCGGTCATCGATATCCGGGTCAAACGGGAGGCCAACGTCTTTCCCATGATCCCGGCCGGGGGCTCGGTGCACGACATGATGGAGCGTGAACCATGAAACACACTCTCTCAGTCCTTGTAGAGAACAAGCCCGGAGTTCTCACCAGGGTGGCCGGACTCTTCGCCCGTCGTGGGTTCAACATCGACAGCTTGGTGGTGGCCGAGACCGAAAACCATCGGGTGTCGCGTATGACCATCACGGTCGACGAGCAGGACCAGCCGGTCGAGCAGGTCACCAAGCAACTGCACAAGCTGATCAATGTTCTCAAGATCACCGCCCTCGATCCGGCCGGGAGCGTGGAGCGTGAGCTTCTACTGATGAAAGTGAAGGCGGACGCCAGCAATCGGTCTGCCATCATGCAGTTTGTGGAGATATTCAGGGCCAAGATAGTGGACGTGAGTTCGGAAGTGCTCATCATCGAGATGACTGGTGCCCGCGACAAAGTGAGTGCGTTCATGGACCTGATGGCACCTTTCGGGGTGGTGGAGTCCATGCGCACCGGACGCATGGCTATGAGCCGGGGCAAACGGGCGACGTGAAACGAGTCAGGAGGTAGTTGGTGGAGATGCTGTACGACAAAGATGCCGATCTAGGCCTGCTCGAGGGGCAGACTGTAGCCATCATCGGCTTCGGTAGCCAGGGGCATGCCCATTCGCAGAACCTAAGAGACAGTGGGCTAAAAGTGGTGGTGGCGGAGGCTCCGGGCACCGCCGCCTGGGGACGGGCGGCCGACGCGGGCTTCGAGGTTATGACCGCCAATGCCGCTGCGGCTATCGCCGACGTGATCATGATGGTGGTGCCCGACCAGACTCAGAAAGTCGTTTATGAAGCCGCTATCCGGGAGAACCTCAAAGAAGGCGACATGCTCATGTTCGCGCATGGCTTCAACATCCACTACAGCCAGATCATTCCTCCCGCCAACGTGGATGTCACCATGATTGCACCCAAGGGACCGGGCCACCTAGTCCGTCGAGTCTACACCGAGGGTGGGGGAGTCCCGGCGCTGTTGGCCGTTTACCAGGATGCCACCGGGAAAGCCCGGGATCGGGCCCTCGCTTATGCCAAGGGGATCGGCTCCCTTAGGGCGGGCGTAATCGAGACGACTTTTAAGGAAGAAACCGAGACCGACCTGTTTGGCGAGCAGGCCGTGCTCTGCGGCGGAGTCACTGAGTTGATCAGGGCGGGGTTCGAGACCCTGGTCGACGCGGGATACCAGCCGGAAGTTGCCTATTTCGAGTGTCTGCACGAATTGAAGCTGATCGTCGATCTCATCCACGAACACGGCATCAGCGGTATGCGCTATTCAATCTCAGACACTGCGGAATACGGCGATATGACTCGGGGCAAGCGTATCATCAGTGATGAGGTGCGCGAGGAGATGGACCTCATCCTCGAAGAGGTTCAGACGGGCGAGTTCGCTCGGGAGTGGATCCTTGAGAACATGGCCGGACGTCCCGTGTACAACGCCATCAAGCGGGAGGAAGCTGAGCACGAGATCGAGATCGTGGGGAGAGAGTTGCGGGCTATGATGCCCTGGCTGGGACAGGGCGGGAGTCTGGAGTAGCCGAAGGGACGAGTGAGGCGGCCCGGCAGGATGCCGGGGCCGCCTCCCGCATCTCACGCCTCGATATCGGACCTCCCATCGTCCTCTAGTCCTTCTTACCCTCGGGGTGCGGAGGACGGGGCGGTGGATGCTTCATCATACCCGCAACGGTCACGCTTACCAAATCTGTAAGCGCCCGAGCCGCCCGGGTCATTGAGCGGTCTTTACCCCGAATCACGCTGAGGCTGCGGGTGAGGCCACCCCTGATGTCGATGACTGCGACGCCTTGTCTGCCGGAGCCTTGAAGGGCGATGCTGGGGAGGGCGGATACGCCCAGGTCTTGTCTCACGAAGTTTTTGACTGCTTCAATGGTGCCTGCTTGGTAGGCGACCCGTGGTTCGAAACCCACCTGACGGCAGGCCTCTTTCACCAGTACGGTCAGGTTGTAGGACTCGTTGGGGAAGACCCAATTGTCGTTCTCCAGATCGGTGAGGGCGCACGAGGTCTGCTCGGCCAGACGGTGGCCGGGGGAGGCGATGATGTGAAGGTCTTCCGAACCGAGCGGGGTGACAACCATGGTCTGCGGCGCGCTGGGTGCGGTCGCCACCGCGAAGTCCACCGAACCGTTGTGCACCATCTGATGCAGGTCGTAATCGCCGCCTTCGAACAGCTCTACTCTGACCCTGGGGTATTCTTTGTGGAAATCAGCGAGCAGGCTGGGGATCACATAGGTGGACACCGAGGGGTTACAACCCAGCCGGACCTGCCCGGTCTCGACTCCCAGGTTCTCCTTCATGACGCGGACCGCGTCATCAGCTCGAAAAAGGACCTCCTGCGCCAGTGGCAGAAAGAACTCCCCATCTGGATTCAAAGCGATCCCACGGCCTTTGCGTTTGAACAGCTTGCTTCCGAGCTCGCGCTCAAGCCGGTGCATTTGATAACTGAGAGCGGGTTGCGACACGTGCAGTGCTTCGGCGGCGGCGGTGAAGCTGCCTGCCTGGGCGATGGCGACGAAGTATCTGAGTTGAATCAGTTCCATAGCTGCGATAAGTGGATTTTATAACATAGATAGAAACTATGTATTGGAATTATGAAGTGAACCGGTCTAGACTACAAACTGGCTGAGCACTGAAACACCATGTTCACGGGAACCCCCCCTCCCGGATCATGGCAGAGCTGAGCAGCTTTCCCGCAGTATAGCCGACTCCCCCCCCAACGGAGCCGGCTATACTATTTTTCATGATTTCTGTTGCAGCCGGCGCCGCTACGCAAGCCGTCTTCGGTGGCAACGGACAAGAGCCCGTGATGCCCCTGGAGATGTATGTTGTCTAGCACTGCGCCCCGCCGGTTCTCAGGTTCTGGGAAGCACCTGCAGCGTCGGGCTCCGGCCGGGAGCGCCCGGGTCCGTATTATGGCAGAGGCGGCGTTGGTCCTGGCGGGGGCCATTTGGGGAGCAAACTTCGTACTGGTCAAGATGGCGCTCGAAGAGATGCCACCTCTGTACTACCTGGGGCTGCGTTTCTTAGTGGCGGCGGTGTTCACCGGCCCGCTGGGGATCCCCAGGCTCATACGTTTGAACAGACATGGATGGCTGGTGGGTTGCGGGGTGGGACTCCTGTTGTTCGCCGGGTTCGCCCTGCAGACGATTGGACTGCGCACCACGTCTCCGGGGATATCGGGCTTCCTGACCAGCCTATACGTGATCATGGTACCCATCATGCTCGGCCTCGGTCTGGGGCGATGGCCCTCGCCGATGGTCGGCGAGGGAGTCATCATCGTCGTAGGGGGGCTGGCGGTTCTTTTTCTGCATGGGTCGTTGAGTTTTGGTTTGGGGGAAACCCTGACTCTG
>JAXGNF010000022.1:0-21978 GCA_040768135.1 Thermoleophilia bacterium
CCCACGCCGACCACGAGCGGTACTGGATTATCTACGCACTTGACGCCTCAATACCCGGATAAAACAAGGATGGGCGGCGGGCCCGCGGGCGCGCCACAGGGCGCGCCCGCCGGCTTACAGGGATGGATTGGACCTACTCCTCCCTCTTGATCCTCGAGGGCATGAAGGACAACGATCCCTTACGCATGTCCCAACTTGCTGAGTATGTGGGTACTACTCCTCCCACAGTCACCAAACTCGTGCGGGAGCTCGAAAACCGTGGGCTGGTGGTCCGACACCCCGACGCCGCTGACGGCCGGGCCAGCATCCTAAGCCTTACCGATAAGGGTCGGCAGGTGGCTGAACAGATCGGATATACGCGCTTAGAGGAACTACGGGGCGTCATGACGCAATGGAGCGACACCGACCTTCAGACCTTCATCGCGTTGTTTGAACAGCTCCGCGCCGACATGCGCCGCATGCCGTGACTCTGGGACCACCGACAGACATCGCGCTATGAAGCGCACCGCCTACACTCCCGGACGGGTCCTACATCTTAGCCATCTTGTCTTCTGAGTACTCGATGGTATCGAAGTCGTGATGTGACTTCTCAAGATTGAAGGAGTACATCTCGGCGTAGACGTGCTGGCGCAGGTTCTGCTCGACCAGTTCCCGCCAAGGGCGCACGCACACGTGATGGGTAAGGCGGCGGGTCGAGCGGTTGGTCTTCATAAGATGACGCGCTATCTCCCAGGCACGCTCCTCAATCTTGTCGCGCTCGACTACTTCGTTCACCGCTCCCAGTCTGAGACAGGTCTCGGCGTCGAGGCCCTTGTTCATCAGACTCATGTAATTGCCGCGCTTGATGCCCAATACAAACTGCAAGGCCAGGGTCATTCCGTCGCCGGGCACGTGCCCACCAGCGTGCACGAAGTGATCGTCTTGCAGAATGAAGTCGGGTGTACAGAGGGTGATATCGCTCATCATGGCCATCTCCCAGTGGATGCCTCGGCCGGTGATAGCGCAGATAGTGGGGATCTCGATGTCGTTGACGAAGTTCTCCACCACTTTCAACGTATCGTAGATCTGTACGTTGAAGCGCGGCACGTTATCCGGCGAATCTTCGATCTCCTTGAAGGAAGAAGCGTCCACGTCGTCGATCCACTTGTCGCCGGTAGCAGTGAAGATGAGCACCTCGTTCTTGGTGTCGTGCCCCACCACGGTCCACAACTCGGCGATGGCGTGGTGCATCTGATAACTCCAACGCACGGGGCCGTCGAAGGTGTGCATCTTCACTTCTAGAATACCGTCGTCGGAGCGCTTGAACTTGAAGAAGTTCTTGAAACGTTCCGAGTATTCCTCCAGGGTAGGCATGTGTATATAGTCCTGCTCGGCCATCTTCATCAGCTCCTATCGTTCGTTTCTGGTTGATGCTCGTTGTGGTGGACTACTGGTCTTAGGGTGATGCTTGTTGGGCGGCGGGACCGGCCTGCAGGGAGTGCCGGGTGCCGAATGCCAATCAGCGGACTTCGCGACAAAGTTCGTATACGAAGCACAATCAACGTATCATCCGTGGATGTCCTCGTCAATCATATGCGCAACCTGCCCCCGGCAGAAACCTATACGCCAATCACCGAATCGCTGGAGGAGCGCAAGAGCATGCCCGTCAGCGGGACGCCCCTGCACTATCGTCTCGTTCGATGTTAAGATATATCGCGTAGTGTCGTATTCTGTTTTGGAGCGCAACATATGAGCCATCACAAGAACCGCTCGGGGCACCATTCCGGCCACGGTTCTCACGGTCGCCGTGGCCGCCCCCATGGGCGCGGGCCTCTCGGCCATGATCCATCCGGACGGCACCATGGGCATCACAAGCATCAATCGTCCCCGACAGCGACGGGAATGGCCTGGTCAGAACGGGATCAAGAGATGAGTGGCAGCATTTACCCTCCGGGCGAGGGTTGCCCGAAGCGGGGAGGGACGGCCGAATGCCCCGGAGACTGTCGCACCTGTCCGTATAACGAGCGTTAGAGATCTGATTCACCCACCAGGGCCCGTCCCCCTCCTAGCGGTGCGGGACGACTCATAACCCCGGGATACGTCGCGGCGTGGGGGCGTGTCACGGTGCGAATCAACTCACGGTCCGGGGTCGTGTAGCAGTTTTGCGAATGGTGGGTGCATCTAGACCCAGACGTCCTTTGCGGCGCGCACGGCCCCATCCTTGTTGACTTTCCTCCCTCAAAGCACATATAGTTATTCGTATACGAAGTTCTGTTTGTATTAGGATGCAGGGTGCGGTGATTGGCAGTCGCGCACGATCGACGACATTACCAAGTCGGTTTCGACGTGCGCTGTAGGCCTCAAGAAGGGAGGAGCAACATATGTCGGAGGAGAAGAAGGCCTTCACACGCCGGGAGTTCCTGAAGATAGCCGGAATTACCGGCGCGACTATAGGCGTGGCTGGCGGCCTAGGCGGTCTGGTGGCAGCATGTGGTAAGGACGACGAAACCCCCACCACCGCAGGCCCGACCACGACCGTATCAGCAGGCGCGGAACAGGGTCGTGAGATCAAAGTCGGCGTCGTCGTCCCGAAGACGGGTGCGCTGGCGGCATTCGCGACCCCGTTCGACTGGGTGCACGGGCAGTGGGAAAAGGCCCTCGCCGGCGGCGTTCAGTGTGGTGACGGAAAGAAACACCTCATCAAGATCTTGGTCCAGGATACTCAGTCTGACGGCGGTAGGTGTGCCGCAGTGACCAGCCAGCTTATCCAGAGCGACAAGGTCGACATCATACTGGCGGGAGGAGCTCCTGAGACCATGATCCCCTCGGCCGACCAATGCGAGGCTCTGGGGACTCCGGGCCTGTTCATCCAGGGTCCGTGGCAACCGTTCTATTTTGAAAGAGGAGGCACCCCGGAGCATAATCCCTTCAAATGGGGCAATGCTCTATGCGTTGGCATCGAGGCCATGGCGGCATGCTTCGTCGATATGTGGGACCAGGTCTCGACCAACAAGAAATGCGGGCTGCTCTACCCCAACACGACCGACGGTCAGGCCTGGGCAAACGAGGAGACCGGGGGACCGTCCTTCTTCAAACAGGGCGGATATACATACACCATGCCCAGCTTCTACACAACGGGCACCGAGAACTATACGCAGCAGATCGCCGAGTTCAAGAAATTCGGCGCAGAGATCTGTGCCGGTCAGTGCATCCCTCCGGATTTCACGAACTTCTGGCAACAGTGTCTCCAGGGCGGTTTTCAGCCCAAGATCTGCACCATGGGCCAGGCTCTCAACTTCTACGAGACCGTATCCGCCATCGGCCCTACAGCCTACGGGTTGACGACCGAGATCAGCTGGCACCCGGACTATCCGTACAAGAGTTCGCTAACCGGACAGACGTGCCGCGAGTTGGCCGATGCCTACGAGGCAGACACCGGCCGGTACTGGTCGGCCGAGCTGATTTTCTACTCGCTTATGGAATGGTTCGTCGAAGCGCTCAAGGACACGCCAAACGTAGACGACAAAGAGGCCATTCTTGCCGCCATCTTGGGGGCTAAACTCGAGTCAGTATACGGACCCATCGATTTCTCCATCCCTGTGGACCCGACGGCCCAGACCGAGGTCTCGCACCCGGTACCGAATTGCCTGCGGATGCCCACCGCCGGAGGCCAGTGGCTCAAAGGCGAGAAATGGGACTACGAGAAATTCCTAGTCTCGAACCTGTTCGTCCCCGTTGAACTCACGACGAAGGTCCAGGCGATCCAGTACTCCTAAGTCGGTCTCACCGGCTCATCAGACTGAGAGGCCGCGGGTGCACTCCGCGGCCTCTTCTCCCCCGGGGCAAGGGTCCAACGTCCTGACCAGTCAGACCGTCTCTGCCCTCCCGCGAAGCACACGGCCTCGCTAGAAGACCCTGCAGGCCCCCACATAGCCTCGGGTGAACGCGTCTCCGATCTGCACCTGGTTGCCTGTGGCGTGGATGATCCGCCCGTTACCCAGGTAGATGCCCACGTGCTGGATCGGACGGTAGTAGAAAACGAGATCGCCCGCCTTGAGAGCGCTTTTGGACACCGGCCTACCGCAGCCGTACTGCATACGGCTTGAGTGGGGTAACGAGATCCCTACTTTGGCGTATACGTACTGTACAAGACCTGAGCAGTCGAAGCCTCTGGGACTGGAGCCTCCCCACACATACGGCACCCCCAGATACTGCATCGCGTACTGGATCACCTTCCCGGGTCGAGAAGCCAAGAAGGCCTGCCGCGCCCGCTCTTCTGCAGCCAGCTTGGCCTGCCGAGCGGCCTCCTCCTTCTTGAGCTGCGCTATCTGCTTCTCTTTGCCTTTGAGGGCCTTCTGTTGCTCGGCCAACCGGTCGAGCACTTTCTGTCTTGCCGCAGCCGTCTCCTCGGCATATATCTCCTGCTGCCGCAATTCGCTCTCGAGCTTAGCCCTCTGATCTGCAGACTGCGCCTTGTACGTCGTGATCTGGTCGACCAGCTTGGCGTCTTGTCTACCGATCACGGCGAGTTCGTCGAGACGGGTGACGAGTTCTGAGAAGCTGCCCGCCCCGAGCAGGACATCCAGCACGTCAAGGCTCCCCGTTTTGTACATATCGACCACGCGTCGGTCGAGTCGGTTCTGCATCAACGCTAGGTCGGTCTCGGCCTGCTGCAATTCGAGCGATAGCTTTTTCGCGGCTGCCTTGCTGTCCTTGAGCCGCTGATTCGCGTAGTTGTAGTCTTCGGTAGCCGCTCCCAGTTCTTGGTCCAAGCGCTGGATAAGCGCCACTAGAGCCTGAGCTTCTTTCTGGGCCTCCTTGATGGCGGTGGTGGAGGCCTGCACAAAGCTGTGCCCCGCTAGAACCAGCACGGCCGCCATCACGGCCGCGGCGAGCAAAAACCGACAGATCGTCAATCTGCTCCATCTAAAGCCCGGCACTCGACCTCCTCCTTCGTCGTGGTGCACGCGTGGGCTCGGACGGGATCCTGCCGACTGCAACCGCGCCGGCAACTAGATACTTAGCCGTCAAACCGAGAACTCCTGGGGGGTCCCGCGCGCCGGTGCACCGCAGTATACACGCCGCGCGCCAAAGTGCGGCCGGCGGTGCCCGGATCGCACGGACCACTCAAATATGCTAACGGCCATCGACCTTTTAGCCTCGCCAGCGGCGTCCCGTCTCGATCATGGCTCTGAGGTTCTCAGGCCTCGCGTCATCAAGAGCAGCCCCGTTGCGCAGAAAGAAGCCCCCATCGGGAGCACAGACGTCGAGCAGGCCGATCACGTAGCGCTCTACCTCCTCAGGCGTTCCAAGCGCGAGAAGTGCGGAAGGGACGTTCCCGGCGATACATGAGTGACCACCTAAGGCGCGCTTGGCGGAGACCATGTCGGTCTGATCGAACATCCAAAGAACGCTTCCCGCAGGGATGTCCGAATCGGCAATGGTACTTAACCGTTTGTTGTAACTGCCTTGGGCATGTAGGGCGGGCACAAGACCCTGCTCGATAAGGCCCTTCATCACCGCCTTCAATGTCGGCCAATAGAAAGTGCGGTAGTCGGACTCCGACATGAAGCTGTCGGCTCCCTTGTGGAGCCAGAACACAATGAGCGGCGCCTGTGCCCGGGCGGACTGGCGCACTCCCAGATCGACCATGAGCGGCACAAGACGCTCTGCCGCTTCCAGGATCTTCGCCGGTTGGCGAAAGCGATCTATCATGATCCCCTTAGTGCCGCGGAGTGTATCGGCCAGTACGTCATAAGGAGCCTTGACGGAGCCTCCCAGCTCGGGAGGTATGCCGAGGCGCGCGGCTGCGTCGGTTTCGGCCGCCCGTGTGGCGGTCAGCCATGCCTGCGCTTCGCGTGCGGCCTCAGCCAGCTTCTGCACACCCTCGACGAGAGCCGGGTCACCAAACGGTAGTATGTTGTAAGGCATAGAAGCTGCTTCGACCAGATCACAGAACGGACCGAGACCTGCCATAGAGGCGAAGGTCGATCCAAAACGAGGCAGTAGGGTGCGCCGGAAGTAACCATCGGGATTAGCAATCAGCGCATCGTACTCGTCGGCTCCCATATACTCGGCCTCGAGATACTGCCAGGGAGTACTTTCGTCGAGCCCACGCCCGGGCCAGTCAACAAACTGTAGGCCGAGAAGGGCAAAGACTCCGGCAGGAGCCAGGGGCCTAGCCTGGAAGTCGGGCCTAAAGTCCTCATGATACTTCACAAGCGCAGCGGCCAGCCCCTGGTAGTCATACATAGCCTCTCTTTTGGTCAGCCCGCCGTACTCAGCCAAGTAGAACTGTACATTCGCCGTGACCGGCACCCGCGCCGGCTTCTTCAGGATGATCGCATCGATGAGTAACTGCACCCGCTCCCGGTACGCCTGCCGCGCGTGGTCATCCTCGAACTCAACACCGGGGGCGGTCAGCCACCGCCGGAATCGCCTGTCCCGACGCTCCTGCCAATTCAAAAGCTCCCAGCCGTCGAACATGGGATCGGGGCCACCCCGATTCATGCGCGCTCCTTCCTCAAGATCTACCTTGTCGCCCACAGATTACTGCAACTCGGGCCCCCCAGGCCGGTGGGGCACGGCAGCCGTCTCCGCCGGCCACCGCGCCCTCTTGTTAGAATTGCCTGGTGATGACTGCCGACAAAGGATACGGCGTAGACGAACCTACACCCATAGCACGCGAGACTGAACTGGGCCGTCGTCGGTGGCGCGTGCTCATCCTCTGTTCCGTCGGCATGTTCATGGGAACGCTCCTGACGACAATCGTCGCCGTGGCGCTCCCGGTCCTCAGTCCCGCGCTGCGGCTCAGCTACTCCGAAGCCCTCTGGGTGCAGGCCGGCTATGTGCTCAGCATGAGCGTCTTTCTCATCCCCGTCGGCCGCCTCGCCGATCGGTACGGGCTCGTACGCTTCTACACTATAGGCCTTGCCATCTTCGGAGTCTTTTCCGTTGCCTGCGCCCTAGCCACTTCCGGGCCCTTTCTCATAGCAGTCCGCTGTCTCCAGGGAGCGGGCGCTGCCTTCACCGCCGCGACCTCCTCCGCCCTCGTGACTACGGCCTTCCCACCCAACGAGAGGGGCAAAGGCCTGGGCCTGAACGCCATGGCGGGATATGTGGGGCTGATGGCCGGTCCACCAATCGGGGGTTTGATCGTCACCCATGTCAGCTGGCGTTGGATCTTCCTAGTCAACGTCCCTCTAGTGGCAGTCACCCTTGTAGGGAGTTGGTTGTTGCTGGGCGCCGAGCGCCGCGACCGAGCGACGGCCGGCATGCAGGTACCAACCGAGGGGGCCGCAGAGGTCCGGCCGCCCATGTTCACGCCGAGAGGCAGACAACCTGCTGGCGTCGGGGTCTCACTCGATTGGACGGGCGCGGCCCTGCTGGCGGCGTTGTTGACCAGCCTTCTGATACCTCTGATCTCCGTACCTTTCTGGGGCTGGCGGAGCCCACTCACACTCGGGCTACTCGGGGGGTTCGCCGCACTTCTGGTGGCCTTCGTCTTGGTCGAGGACCGGGTACGCGATCCCCTGCTCGACCTAGATCTGGTCCGCAAGAATCGTCTCTTTGCCCTCAGCACCACCGCGGCATTCCTCAACTACGCAGCGGTCTATGGGGTAACGACTCTGACCGCGGTATTTCTAGAGGTCTCCCAGGGCTATTCGGCCCAACACACTGGGCTGTTCATGCTTACGCAACCAACGTTTATGGCCACGCTCTCCCCTGTATTTGGGCAACTCTCCGACCGTGTCGGCTCGCGCCTGCCGGCCACCAGCGGCATGCTCCTGGTAGCCGCCGGAACCGTTCAGCTGGGTCTCCTGCCCTCACCCACGCCTGTTTGGCGGGTCATCATGGCGCTCGGCACAGTAGGGATCGGCATGGCCGCCTTCAGTTCACCGAACACCTCGTCGGTGATGGGGGCGGTGGAGCGGTCCCGGCTCAGTCTCGCTTCGGGCTTCTTGGGAACTATGCGCACGGCCGGACAAGGGGTCTCGATCGCATTACTCGGCGCCATCGCCGCCTCCGGTCTTGGCCCCGACGGGGGACGCGTGCTCTTCCTGGGCGAGGCTGCCAGCCAAGCGGCGGCCGCGTCGTTCGGACATGGCTACCGTACGGCCATGCTGGTGGCCGCAGGACTGGCGGTTGCCGGCGCTCTGGTGTCGCTGGAAAGAGGGAGTCGCCCGACCTGACCTACAGGCAAAGCTCCACACGCCGTCCGGGATCGTGTCCGACCGGCGGACGGGTATTGGGGGGCGGCGGGTCCTTCATGCCTATGCGGAAGTATTCGCCCGTCTCTTTGCGTCGCCAGCCGATCCGCTGATTCAATGGGTGCTCCATCCTGATGGCCCCCGGCACCGGGCAATGCCCGACACAGCAGCCACCGAACCAGCACTCGTCCGGGTACATAACGACAGGTGGCCCGCCCTTCTCCGGGTTGGGCACCAGCACGTCGGTGCGGCACACATCTACGCAGGTATTACAGCCGTTACACAGTCCCTCGTCGATGAATATCGCCTGGTTCGGCGCAGGCGGGTTTGGTACCAGTTGGGGTTCAGTGAACATGTCTCTGCGCTCCTTGATGTCTTCTTCAGCTGGCCCCGTCTACAGACCGCAATGACGGCGGTAGTTCTCTTCGAAATCCGAGGCATACGGCGCCCGCAGGTAGTAGTCGACGGGGTGTTCTCCCCTCTTCATTTCGCCGCCCTTGAGCCGCAGGGTGATCAGCTTCGTCCACTCCGGCGGATCTGACTGCGGGTGGTCTAGGCGGTTGAAGCCCAAGTCCCTACTGCTGGCTTCACGCTCCAACGAAGCCCGCATCATCACCTCACCCGCGGTCAAACGCGAATAGCACTCGAGGATCCGTACCAACTCGTGCGGATTACGGGCATACGCCTGAGCCGCCTCACTCTCCCTGACACTGTCGAGCCAAGTCAACCCCATCTCGAGGGTCTCCTTGTTCTTGTATTCGCCACAGTAGTCCTGCATGATCCGCGCCAGGCCCGCACGCAACTCTTTCCAGCCAACGCCCTCCGAACGGGTGACCGGCGCATAGACCCGGGCTTTTTCCTTCTCGACCTGCTCCCTATTCGTCATGGGGCGAGCGACGGTCCGGATGTACTCGGCGACTTTGCGCCCGGCGTACCGTCCGGTGGCCGCAGCGCTCGCGTGGTTGCCTCCCGCATACCCCGCGGTCCCAGCCACATACAGACCCTCAAGGTTGGTCTTGAGATCCCAATCGAAGAACAACCCGCCACCGCCCGGACCTTCGCGCCACTGGCGGGGACCCATCGTGTTCCAGTAGGGGTAGAAGAAGTAACGGTCAGGCGGCATGACGTTGGCCTGAAGCATGTCCTTGTCGGGGTCGAACCCGGCCTGCCCGTAAGTGGTATAGATGATGTGCGACTTCCCCTCGTGAGCCACCATCAGCCCCCATATCGCCCGCCGTTCATGCGCAGGCATGGAGGGGAGATCGGCATAAAGCGGCAGGACATACTCACCGTTCTTGATCCGCTCCGGTAGATCGGGTATAAGGCTGGGGCTCTTGATCTCATACGGCAGGTTGGGACCGTTGAAGAACGCCTTCTGCCCGGGAGCCCGATGGTAGCGCTCCGACACCGTCTGTAGGATCCTGCCGTCGCGATCGACCCAGGGGATCTCCTTGCCATTCGCGTCGACCATGGTGCACGCGTACCAGGTGTTGTGGGCGTTCCCCGTGCCGTACATGGGATACGAAAAACCGCCGGAGACGGGCATCGGCGAGACCTTCTCCATTAGAGTGAGCTCCGCTCCCGCCTGCCAGGCCATGGCCGTGCCGTCCGCGGCGTTGTTCGGATCTCCGTGCGAAGACGCCGACCCATTCAGCTCAGTAGAGAAGATCCACATCCCGGCCGTCACCCCAGTGGTCAGAATTGTGGCCTTGGCCTTGAAAACGTAGAACTCCCCCGTCCGCACACCCACGCCGGTGGCCCCGACCACGCGGCCACCCTGCTCGCCCCCTTCGGTGAGCAGGCTGGTGGCCATCACAAAGTCATGGATCTCGACCCCCAACCGTTTCATCTCGTTGTAGTAGGCGACTTTGATGCCGGCCCCGCCCACCACCCGGATGCAGTGCCGGGCATCGTAGTCGTAGGCGAACGTGAGCTTGGTCTCTTCGTCTCTGAACTCCGCGCCTTCGAACTCGTTGTCGACATCTCTTACCTTCACTCCCCATTGCTCGACATCGAGAAGAGCGTCGTAGCTCTCCCTGAAAAGGATGTAGCTCGTGATGCCGTTGCCGAATTCCCAGTTGAGCAGATACTCCCCGTGGAGAGTCAACTCGATCATCTCTTCCGGGGTGACAGTCGAGCACGGATTGGTACAGGCGCCATGCCAATGGTCGACCCCGGCCCCGCCGCTGCCGCTTCTTATAACGGGCCCTTTGTCGACCACTACCACCTTCGCGCCCTTCTGAGCCGCGTGTATGGCCGCATGGCACCCGGCGACACCTCCCCCCAGTATCAGAACATCGGCCTCGATCTCGTTCTCTTTGCCGTAGGCCACCCGATAGGGGTACTTCACCGCGACATTCATATCACTCACCTCACTGTCGTTTGCCCCGGCTGTTTCGAGAACTCGGGTTCTGACCCGTCGCTCGCGAGAAACCGGTGACGTCGCCTATCCAGGCAATGAATCCTTCGGCCTCTTCGTCGATACAGTGCGCCGCCTCCCAGAAAAACCGAGCGTCTACGTGCTTCCCCCGATTCTCCAGCCCTGTAGCAAGGTTGACGATGGCCGTTTGCGAAATGCCCGTTTCGGCGGTGCCGCGGCGCAGCCACCAGTGCGGGGCACAGCCAGGGTTGTCATGTAAAACGAAGTGCATGGGGTTCATCAAGGCTGCCAACACCTTCACATCGGCGGAGACCTCCGCCTTCGGATCGCCGGTGGTCTTTCTCAGGCTGAAATCGGTGAAGTGCCTGGCCTCGATGGTCTCGTCGCCGAACAGGGACGGTTCGGCCAAGCTCAGATCAAAATCGTCAAACGCGGGGATCCCTTTGTACCGGCCCGCATACGCCACGTAGTCTGCAAAAGAAAAGGCAGCCCGATCCCCGTCCCACATAACCCATTGATGCTCGGCCAGATATTCGCTCCGCTTCTCATCAGGCAAGGCCCCCAGATACCTGCTCGCCGCCGGGATGAGGTAATACTCGAGCAGATATCGGTCGTAGTTCTCCGCGGTAAGGGCACCAAACCCGCCCCTCCCCTGCAGGCCCAGGGAAGCCTGGTATTCCCCGAACAAAGCTTTCAACTCCCCCGAAAGCTCCTGGTCCACCGGTTCACCGGTCTGGTTGCGTGGGGTCGGCCCGTGCATCCATTCGTAGGCTATGTCGGCATGGTCCAGATCGATGATCGGGGAGTAACAGCCACAGGCATAGATGCGGTCTTCGGTCCGGGCGGCCCCGATCTCTTCAAGGTACGGCTCGTATAGCGGACTGTTGCCGGAGGCGCCGAGCAACGCAGATAACCCGCCCCCCGCACTACAACCGGTCGAAATGATCCATTCGACGTTTCCCGGAACGATGCCCTTGTTATGCCGAAGGTAACGGACGGCCGCCTTCAGATCCACGATACCGGCGGGCGCCTTGCCGTAGAAAGTGCCGTCGGAGGCCCGATTATCGCGACCTCGGCAGCCCGGCCACACCACCACGTAACCTGCGGCCAGCGCCAGTTCACCGTGGCGGGCCCCCACGCTGTCCTCTCCCCCAGGGCCACGCATACTCTTCTCAAGGTTGTTCACGGAGAGAAAACCGCCGACGGAGTTGACAAGCACGATCGGAGCATCCCCCGCACTCACCGCCGTCCCGTCGACCTCGACAGGCACCTTGACATCGAGGCTCTGATATTTTGTATCCACGGGGTCCGCTACGTAGGGGATATGCGTATACGACAGATAGGTGACTTCTCTGGGCCCCCCAGAAGTCTCCACCCGAATCGTCTCTACAGTGTGGTCACCGGTGGGGAATCGCAGGGTATCTCCCGTCCGCCCTCTGAAGGCTCTCATACAGACGCCTGTCCGCTCGAGAGTCGCAGAGCCATTCCCTCTATCCCCAAGGCACGAGGGGCGCGACCCTCTTCTCCGGCGAGACGTAGATGGCCTTCTGCGGGCAGTAGTGCTCGCAATGGAGACAGAGCATACAATCGTCGACGTAGCTTATGACGGCTCGGCTGCCACAGGTCATGCAACGCCGCACCTCCCGGTTCGCGGTGTCTTCGTCAAAGCCCCTTTTGATCTCCTCAAAGCTGCCGGTCCTCAGATCGACAGGAAGCACTGGGGTCTGCTCGCGCTCCAGACTCTCCATGCCTTCCTTCGGCGCCTTCTTGACCCTTTTGGGAAGTAGATACCTCCCGGCTCTTAGGTCTTCCCTCTTGAAATATCGATCGATAGAGGCCGAAGCCCTCCTGCCGGAGGCTATGGCCTCAACCACCGACGCCGGTCCCGAGACCACGTCGCCCCCGGCGAAAACGGCAGGAAGCGAGGTCTCCAGAGTAATCGGGTCGACCAATACGGCGCCGCTTCCGCCGGTCTCCAGCCCAGGCGGCAGCAACGCCGGATCACTGGCCTGGCCGATCGCCATGATGACCATGTCGGCATCGACCATCCTTGTCACCGTCTCATCGTATGAAGGGCAGAACCGGCCCCGGTTGTCGTAGACGGAATCGCACCGGACAAGCTCGACTCCGGTTACCCGGCCTTCGGCCCCGAGGACCCTTCTCGGCCCCCAGCCGTGGTGGATCCGCACCCCCTCCTCTAGGGCCTGGCCGACCTCCTCCTTGAAGGCCGGCATCTCTTCCGCCGCTTCGAGGCAGACCATGTCGACGCCGGTCGCTCCTACACGTAGCGCCGTCAGGGCCACATCGACGGCCACATTCCCCCCGCCGACGACCACAACGGTACCCTTGACCTCGGTCCTCTGCCTGAGGTTGACGGCAGCCAAGAACTCCAGTCCCCACAGGACACCATCGAGCGCCACGCCGTCGATCTCGATCCGCCGGCTCAGCGGGTTGCCGGTTGCATAGAAGACCGCTGCATGCTCCTGGAGCAGCTCCTCGATGGCGACATCTCTTCCGACGGTGATCCCCGTCCGGAATTCGACGCCCATATCCCGGATGTAGTCGAGTTGCGCATCTAGCACCCTCCTCGGCAGCCGGAATTCCGGTATGCCCAGCCTGAGCATGCCCCCTAAGACGGACTGGGCTTCGAAGACCGTTACCGGATAGCCCATCCTGCGAAGGAAATAGGCGCATGAGAGTCCGGCCGGGCCGGAGCCTACGACGGCCATTCCAGCCGCATATATGGTCTGCGGCAGCTCGGCCTTCTCTTCAAAGAAGTAGTCCGCTACGTAACGCTCCAAGGCATTGATGTTGACCGCATCGTCTACTTCTCTCCGAGAGCAGTCAGACTCACAGGGATGGGGACAGACGCGGCCGGTCACCGCCGGTAGGGGCAGGGACTCCCTCAACACCGCGAGGGCCTCTTTGACCATCCCATCCTTCAACAGGTTAATGTAGCGGCGCATGTCCACTCCCGCCGGACATGCCCGGCGGCAGTCAGGGTATTCCTCACGATCAGCCACCACTGTGTCCAGCCGGATGACGTCCAAGGGGCAGGTGATCACGCACAACCCACAACCGTTGCACAGTTCGAGGTCGACCAGTTCGATGGACATTACATGGACCTCCTCGTTTCGCCCCAGAAGGCTTAGATCTCGTCCGAAGGGAGCACTGCGGGGTATCTCTCTTCGTAGGGCCTACTGAGATCGGGCCACCACTCCTTCGGCACCGGTTCTTTGCAGAGCTTCATCTCGCCCTGCTCGTCTTTGATCTTCACCCAGGCCAGCCACTCCGGATCGTCGCGGCGCGGATAGTCTTCTCTGAAGTGGTCTCCGCGGCTTTCAGTGCGGAACAAGGACGCCTTGAGTTTCATCTCGGCGGCCAACGCCATATTGCGGGCCTCTTGACAGAGACGCCACTCATGAACGTCATTGGCCATCAATTGGGGGACCAAGTGACCGTTGACGAACTCCGAAATGGTGATGGCCGCCTGCAGGCGATCACCATGCTTGACCCCCAGATAGAAGTAAGGCACCGTGATCGACTGGATCACCTGGGTGACCCAGCCGGGACCGAAGCCGCCCTTTCGGTCCAGGGGCGCACGGACGAAGTCCGTGGCCCTCGTGACTTCAGCCTGATCAAGTTCATCCTGCTTATTCTTTGCGGCGAAAGCGGCAGCCGCCGACCCGGCCCGAGCCCCCGTGACCATGGCGTGATTCATGCCAAAGCCCATCCCCGCGTAAACGGCGCCCGAGCCCATGGTCGCGCAGGTATTGCCGGCTGAATACAATCCGGGCACCCGGGAGGCGCAGCCTTCATCCACCGGCCAGATGCCGCTCCCTGCGTAGGTCGAAGACAGATGCATCCGCGATGCAGGCCACTTGAACTTGCCCCCCCGAAACACATCGAAATCGATCTTGTTCCCCTGCTCCCAGGCGAGGTCTATCCGCTTGAAATACTCCCTCAGCCACTCCCATTTCTGGGGAGGGATGGTCTCGCTGTCGAGGTACAGAGGAGCCCGACCCATGTGGGCTTCCCAGGCCGGAGTGACGACGGCCCCGCCCTCAGAGGTCAGGGTGGGCCTGCTGTACCAGCCCGAGTACCCCCCGCCTAGAGCAAACGGGTGACGGTACGAGCTGTCGATGATCTCTCCGGTGACACCGCCGGCGGCGGCCCGCTCCCGGTTGTGCTGTAGTTCTCGTCTCCCGTACAGGTAGCCGTTGTTGAACTCCCGCCCGGCTATCTCCGCACCCGCCCTATAGGCCATGGCCTCACCGTCGCCGGTCCAAAAGTAGGTCGGCGAAGTGTCGTGCTTGAAGCTCAGGCTGCCGGTCGCTATCACCGTCGCACCCGCATTGATGACGTGAAGGCCTCCACCGCGCACATGAAAGCCCACCGCACCTATCACCGCGCCATTCTGCTTGAGTAATTCGGTCATCATGACGTTGTCTAGAATCCTCACGCCGCTCTCAACTACTTTGCGGCGGATGGTCAGCGCGTATTCGCCAGCCCGCATAGTGATGTCTTGATATACACTGGGTGGTGCGCCTACGGCGCTCGTGTCCCAGCCGTACTGCTTCCCATCCTTCTCCCAGAAACGGACTCCCCAGGAAACCAGGTCGTTATAGCGGTCTTCGGCCTCGGTCAAACAGATCTCATCCCAGCGGCGGTTGTTAAGGTATTCGCACCGCCTACTGATGATGTCCACCCACTCTTCCAATTTATCCTTGTTCTTTCTGAAGAAGAGGATGTCGCCCTCTGCGTAGGCGGTAGAACCGGCCTTGCCGACGTAGGCCTTGTCGGTGAGAGTCACATCCAAGCCCTGCTCTTTGGCCTTGATGGCGGCAAACATGCCTGCCATACCGCCGCCAATGACCAGCACATCGGTGGTGATATGGCGATCGGCCCCCCTGTCAGTCATGGCTTCACCTCCTCGGTAACCTACTCAACGGCGATGGGCCGTCACACTCTGAAGCAGGCCACCTCACGATTGGGGCCTATCTCTCTTAATTCCGGCATCATCTGGCTGCACTCGGGGATCGCCAGGCTGCAGCGTTGGTGAAAAGGACAACCGGGAGGGGGGTTGAGCGGGCTGGGCACTTCTCCGGAGAGAATGATCCTTTCCCGAGTCTCCTCCACAAACGGGTCCGGTACCGGAACGGCGGAGAGCAAAGCCTTGGTGTATGGATGCACCGGACTATCACACAACTCCCGGCCGGCCGCGGTCTCCACGATATGCCCTAGATACATGACCGCGATCCGATCGCTTATGTGCCGGACAACCGCCAGGTCATGAGCGATGAATATGTAGGAGAGCCCCTCAAACTGAGCCTGCAGGTCTTTCAGGAGGTTGATCACCTGCGCCTGGATAGAGACATCAAGCGCAGAGATGGGCTCATCACAGATGATGAGAGAAGGGTCGCAAGCCAAGGCCCGCGCGATGCCGATCCGTTGCCTTTGACCGCCACTGAATTCGTGGGGAAAACGGCCGGCCATGTGAGGATTGAGACCCACAAGCCTGAAGAGCTCCTCTACGCGCGCTTTCCGTTCGCTCTTGCTCATTTCCTTCTTCTGTACCAATAGAGGTTCGCCTACTATGCTCCCTGCGCTGTGCCGAGGATTGAGCGATCCGTAGGGATCCTGGAAGATATAGGCCATCTTCTTGCGGATGGGCTTGACCTTCCGCTCCGGCAATCGGGAGATGTCGGTACCCTCAAAAATCACGCTGCCGCCGGACAGCTTGTAAAGACGCATGATGGCCCGACCCACCGTAGTCTTTCCGCAACCGCTCTCCCCCACCAGACCCAGTATCTCCCCCCGCTTCAACTTGAACGAGACACCGTCCACCGCCTTCACATCGGCTACTTTGCGCAGCAGCACCCCCCGAAGCACCGGGAAGTAGACCTTGAGGTCCTTCACCTGCACCACCACATCCCCGGCGGTGGTAGGAGCGACGGGATTTCCGGCTGAGCAGACGGCTTCACTCATAAGACGTCCCTCCTAGGGTTGACATAGCAGCGCGTGTAGTGCGCCTCGGCCACCGCTCCCAACTCGGGCCACGGCTCTGTCCTACACCGATCCACGGCGCACTCACATCGGGGCAAGAAGGCGCATTGCCCGGGCAGTCTCGCCAGGTTGGGCGGCAATCCCTTGATGGCCTCCAGTCGGACACCCTCACACTCGTCGATACGGGGAACGCATCGCAGGAGTCCCTGCGTATACGGATGTCGCGGGTGGGCAAAAATCTCTTTGCACGAGCCACTCTCCACGATCCGGCCCGCATACATGATGTACAGCTTCTGCGCGTAGCGGGCGACCACACCAAGGTTGTGTGTCACGATGACCAGGGAGCTGTCGAACTTGTCGACCATGTCCATCATCAGCTCCAAGAGCTGAGCCTGAGTGGTCACATCCAGAGCCGTGGTGGGCTCGTCGGCTATCACCAAACGGGGATTGCAGGAGAGGGCCATGGCGATCATGGCCCGTTGCCTCATGCCTCCGCTGAACTGGTGGGGATAGTCACCCAACCGAGTCTTAGCATTGGGAATGCCTACCATATCCAGAAGTTCAGCCGCCCGGTTCTTGGCTTGGGCTTTGCTCATCTTGAGATGCAGTTCGAGCATTTCGGTAAGTTGCCGGCCGACGGTGAGTACCGGGTTGAGCGAAGTCATAGGCTCCTGGAAGATCATGGCGATCTTGGCCCCGCGGATGGAGCGCATCTCCGGTCCGTTGGCCTCATAGGTCATGAGGTCCTTTCCCTCGAACAGGATCCGGCCGCCGGTTATCTTTCCCGGTGGGCCGATCAAACGCATCACCGAAAGTTGCGTGACCGACTTGCCGCAACCGCTCTCGCCGACCACACCCACGATCTCTTTCTCCTCGACCGTGTAGGAGACGTCGTCGACGGCCTTCACCAGACCATCGTCGGTCTTGAACTGAGTGTGAAGGTTCTCGACCTCGAGGAGAACGCTCATTTTTCGTCGTCACCTCTCATTGCCGCGGTCCCGTACCTCGGTAGTACCCCATGTCTATATGCTCCCGCGCAGGCGGGGGTCAAGGGCATCTCTAAGCCCGTCGCCAAACATGTTGAAGCCGAATACCAGCAACATGATGAAGATCCCCGGTGCGATAGAGAGTTCCGGATTGCTGAGGAGAAACCCATACCCTTCTTTGATCATGAAACCCCAGGCGGCCGTAGGAGGATTGATCCCCGCTCCCAAGAAGCTCAGCCCCGCTTCGGCCAGTATGGTCGCGCCCATATTGATCGTCATAAGCACCAGACAGGGAGCGAAGGCGTTCGGGTAGATGTGGCGGAACATCGTCCGCAGATTACCAACTCCTATGGTCCGCCCGGCAAGAACGTAGTCGTTGTGCTTCACGCTCAGGGTCTGAGCGCACATCATGCGGCACTGCCCGGGAATGGCCCCTATGGCAAGCGCGATGATCACGTTCCGGACTCCCCCCCCGAGAACCGACGAGATCACGAGAGCCAAGACGATCATGGGTATAGCCATCATGGCGTCTATCAGCCGCATGATCACGGTGAACACCCAGCCTCCAAAGAAGCCCGCCAGCAGACCCAACAATTGCCCGATGACAGCCCCTAAGGCAACGGCGCACAAGGCCACTATGAGCGAAGTGCGGGCCCCATATATGCAGCGGCTGAGGGTGTCTCTTCCGACGCTGTCCGTGCCCAGCCAATGCTCTCCACTGGGATGCTGCAGTTTTACCTGAAGATCGGTGGCATACGGGTCATAGGGGGCAAGCAGAGGCGCAAATACGGCCACGATGACCATGACTACTACGATCGCCAGACCTATCACCGCCAGTCGGCGACGTAGGAAGACCCGGACCAGCCTCTTCCATTCAGGCTGTACCACCTGGGCCTCGTCCCAGGTGGCCGCTGCTCCACCCGCGTCAGCCATGATGTACCTCTGTTGTGCTCCCCGGCATAAGCCCTACCTGTAGCTGTCGCGTATGCGGGGGTCCAACCACGCATAACTTATGTCCACAATCAGGTTGGTCAGGACGATCACGACCGCCATCATCAGAACCACCCCTTGGACCGCGGGATAGTCCCGATCCATAACCCCACCGGCCAACATCTCTCCTACGCCGGGCACACTGAAGACCCGCTCGATGAAGACTGCGCCCCCGAACATGAAGCTCACCTGCATACCCATGGTGGTAACAACAGGGATGAGGCCGTTCTTGACCATGTGCCGCATGATGACGACCTTCTCCGTCAGCCCTTTGGACCACGCCGTACGGATGTAGTCTTGGTGGGCCACCTCCAACATGCTGGAGCGCGTTTGGCGGGTCTGGGCAGCGATGCCGAATACCGATAGGCAAAGCACCGGCAGGATGACTTGTTTCAAGTGTGCACCGAAGTCATCAAAAGGTGAAACATAGCCCGCACTGACCTGCACCCAACCCAGTTTGAGGGCAAAGATGTACAGGAGGACGATGGCAATCCAGAAGTTGGGCAAGGTAATACCCAGGTTGGCGGTCACGCTCACGAGAGTGTCCGGCCATTTGCCCCTCCGCACCGCTGCTATCACTCCAAACGTCAGGCCCAGGACCGAGCTCACTATGAGCGCTAAGATCCCCAGGTTCAAAGTGACCGGTAGCCTGTCTTTCAACATCTGGCTCACCGGTACCTGGTAGTAGATGGATTCCCCGAGATCCCCCTTCAAGATGCTGCCGATCCAATCGAAATACTGCACCACGAGGGGCTTATCCAGACCTAGTTCTTCTCTGAAAGTCTCGAGTTCTTCCTGGGTGTAGTTGGCATAGTCCTCCCCGAGCACAGTCCGCAGGGGATCTCCCGGCAGCCAACGCATCATGATGAAAACCAGAACCGAAGCCACGAACAGAACAACGATCCCCAGGAACAGGCGACGGATGATGAAGCCGGTCATCAAAACCACCTGAACTGGTCGTCGTAACACGTGCAGGCACGGTCCAAGCCGGCGAACGGCGGCTTCACAGCTCCCCTAGAGGGTCGATTCGCCGACTCAGACCACATGAAGTCGATGGTGCCTGCGCGCAGAATCAACTATCTGCTGAGCCAAGCTCTCTCGGGCAGAAACTCACCCACCGTGTTTCCACCGAAGCCGTAGTCATGTACGGCGGCCGACTTGGCGACCAGACCCTGGTTGCCCATGAAGGGGATCACCAAGCAGAAGTCGTCTACCGCGATCTTGTTCAACTCCTGGTACATGAGCTCACGCTTCGCCAGATCCGATTCAAGCATCATCTGGCGATAGAGGGAGTTGAACTCCTCGGGTATCCATATGTCTACGAAGCTGATTCGGTCCTCGCTGAAGTTGGCCTGCAGGCTGGTGGAATACTGCATCTCGAGTCCGTTGTAGGAGAGGTCGGTGAGGATCAACTCGTTCTTGAAGCCGCTCTCCGCCATGGCTTTCTGAGCGGGGAAGTTCTGACCGTTGAGTTCGAGCTCGATGCCTACCTTGCTCAGATACTCCTGGATAACCGTCATGACCTGGTGCTCGTCCCCCGCCTGGACGATATACGTGAATCTCACCTTCCACGGGTTCTGGGGGCTGATGTTGAACTTAGATTCAGCCAACAGGCGCTTAGCTTTTTCGACATCGTAGGGGTGACCAACGATGGCCGGGTTGTAGGCCTGCATACCCTCAATGGCCAGCTGCTCGGTGGGATACATGAAGTCTCCATACACCCCTTTGATGATGGCCTTGACATCCAGGGCGTGCGCTATGGCTTCCCGGACCTTCTGGTCGGAGAAGGGGCATTCTGGGCTCAGGCTGTCTCCGCCGATGGACCAAATGGAGAACACGCGCGTATCGACTGTGAACCCGTCCTTCAGCAGCCCCTGGGCATTGTCGGCGCTAACTCCGTAAAGGGCGTCGGCCTCCTTGTTCTGAAGCGCCATGAGACCGGCCATGGCATCGGCAATGAGCCTGATCTCAACGCCATCCAGATAGGGCAATCCCTTCTGCCAGTAGTCCTCGAAAGCAGTGAACTTCAGAGAACGCGCGGTCTTATAGTCCTCGAACTTGAAGGGCCCTGTGCCTACCGGATGCATCTTCGCTTTCTTCTCACCCATCGACTCGACGGCGGTAGGCGATACCATTTTGCCGGAGCCCGCAGAGCTGAGGCCCTGCAGCCACAGAGGGTCCCATGCCGAGAAGGTCAGACGGACGGTGTAGTCGTCCACTACTACGACGTCCGAGACATTCGCCAGGTCTTTCTTGCTGCTTTCAAAACGCCACTTATCAAAATTCCACTTGACCGCCTCGGCGTTGAAGTCGGTCCCGTCATGGAATTTGACTCCTTCCCGGACGTGGAAGGTTATGGTCTTAGCCGCTTCGTCGATGTCCCAGCTGGTAGCCAACTGGGGGACCGGGTTACCTTTCTCGTCCAAACCAACGAGGTTCTCTACCGCGTAGCGGTTCATTTGCACATCTGTGAAGCCTGTCTGACCCCAGAACGTACCAAGGTTAGTGGGCGACGCATAGTGGATGAGGACAAGCGTCCCCCCGTACTGCGGAGTCTCGTCACTCGCGGGCCCCTGGGGGCATTCGAGGACACTCCGCGGGACCCCAGATACGGTCGTATCGGGACCGCCGGTGGTATCGGGACCGCCGGTGGTATCGGGGCCCGTACTGGGGGCCGGACCGGCAGTGGGGGCTGGGCCGGCGGTAGTAGTGGTCTTTTCTTCGTCGCCGCAGGCCGTCAGAGCCGCCATGAGAGTGACCAACAGCAGACATCCAAGCAGAATCAACAAACGTTTTGACCGCATCACTCCTCACTCCTCCTTACTCCCCAGGGAGCAGATAGCCAACAGACGCTCCCGCCTGCCTCGTTGTCTTCGCCTGCACGGCTCCTCCGCCACGCAGCGATACTGCTTCTGAGTTAGCCATAGAACCCTCTTACTCGTGCTTCTTCTAACACCACCGGAACGAGGGTTCGATACCTGGAGTACCGTCGACAAGAAGCTGGTAGAGTGGACAAGGGGCCGGGCCTTCCTGCGCCACGGCCCCTTGTCCTACCTGCGTGCACCTCTCTCATTTGGCGCAGCTTCGCGCCGAAGCGTCATCGCTGCCTAGCTACCGGTTACTCTTCCGCCAGTGCCCCTATCTGGAACAAAGCGGTGCAGGGGATCTCGGCCTTGAGTTCGAAGGCGTTCACCGTGACTTCACCGGTGACGACCAGCGTCTTGCCCTCCAGGGCCTTCAGTGCGTCGACCCCGCCGAACTTGTCGACGTCCGCGTAGAGGACCATGGCGTTCAGGCCTTCGCCCTTCTCGGCACTACCGATCTGCACGAGGATCTTGCCGATCTTGTCACCCTTGTCGTCCACCCCGACCACCGGGCCGGTCGCCGTGATGGTCTCGCCTTCATGGTCGATAGCTTCGGTGTAATC
>JAXGNF010000022.1:22078-29375 GCA_040768135.1 Thermoleophilia bacterium
CCGGGCCGGTCGCCGTGATGGTCTCGCCTTCATGGTCGATAGCTTCGGTGTAATCCATGGCGATAGCAGCACCGGGCACCTCGCCCACTACCTCTATCTGAGACGGGTCGGTGCAGGGGATCTCGGCCTTGAGTTCGAAGGCGTTCACCGTGACCTCGCCGGTGACGTTCACGATCTTGCCCTTCAGGGCCTTCAGTGCGTCGACCCCGCCGAACTTGTCGACGTCCGCGTAGAGGACCATGGCGTTCAGGCCTTCGCCCTTCTCGGCACTACCGATCTGCACGAGGATCTTGCCGATCTTGTCACCCTTGTCGTCCACCCCGACCACCGGGCCGGTCGCCGTGATGGTCTCGCCTTCATGGTCGATAGCTTCGGTGTAATCGAGGATGGCGGGAGCAGCAGTAGTGGTAGTCGTTGGTGCTTCAGTCGTAGTAGTCGGTGCTTGTGTCGTAGTCGTGGGTGCTTCTGTGGTTGTCGGTGCCGCTGTAGTCGTCGTCTCCTTGTCCTCACCGCAACCAGCGACGGCTAGGCCCCCTAAGACGATGACCGCCAGCAGCAGAACCAGCAACTTCTTCATCGAATCCCCTCCTCTGCAAATCATTAGTGCTCTGTTCGATCTTTGCCGGCAGTGTCATGACAGACGCAAAGGGCTCGGCTGCGCCCGCGTCCGGCTGCCCATGAGCAACACGAACCGAAGGCCGCAACAGACCGTCACCTCTCGACTGTCATCGCTGACAACTATACTGGTACCAGAGTTCGTATACGATGTCAACTTATTGGAACGCACGTTCCGGGGCTACTTTGGTACATGCACTCATGGGTATACTGGAGCCATGCCAGAAAGCGCGACATTCCGCGCACCGTGCCGCCGGCCGGGACGCGAATCTCTAGAAAGAATACTGACCGCCGCAGAGGAACAACTCCGAGACGAGGAACTTGAGTTCTTCACAGTCGACAGGGTCTTGGAGCGCGCCGGCGTGTCGGTCGGTTCTTTTTACCGGCGATTCCCCGCGGGTAAGAATGCGCTTCTACAAACAATCCAGGATAGGCTTCACGCGCGCACACAGCCTGCAATTCTGGAGGCCCTCAAGGCCCTCGAACATGAAGAGCAATCGCTGGAAGAGGCAGTGGACCAAGCCTTCAGTGCGCTGATCAACAATGTGCTGCGTGAACGCCAGCTCTCCCGAGCGTTTGTGATGTTCTCAGCCTTCGACCCCGTCATACGTCGCAGGAGCCAGCAAATCCACCGCGAGCGCAGGGATGCTCTAAGAGCCGTGTTTGGAGCCCATGCCGACGAGATCGTCCACCCCGATCTCGAAGTGGCCACTGATCTCGTCTATGCCATGTACTCCTCGACTATGAACGGTAGGCTGGTGTTCTTCGCCCCGGGGCCCGTGCTCCGCACGCCCGTAGGTGACGACGCCATCTTTGCTCAACTCAAGGCGTCCATCACTGGCTTTCTCCGCGGCAACGGATCGGGCGAACCCGACCGAGATTGAAAAGATATCCCGAGCCCAGCCTAACGCTGGACCGCTCCACGAGTCGACTTGCAATCGACAATCACCGCTCCGCGATCCCAGAACAAGAGGCAAGAGCAGACAAGGGTGCCACCGTCACTCCAAGAGCCGAGCCTCCTCACAACAGACCCTATCAGACCAGGTGCCTGTCGAGGAATGCAAACACCCGTGCCATGTTGTCGGCACTGCGGAAGGTCTGATCGGCGTGCACCGCGTGTCCGATGATGTCTAGTTCGCATCTGTCGGATCCGGCCCGCTCCTCGATCACCTGGGCCAGTTCGACGGACTGCTGAAACGGCACCACAGCATCTAGTGCGCCGTGCTGGATCAGGGTCGGAGGCATACGGTCGTCAACGTAGGTCATGGGGTTGGCAAGCTGCACCTTCTGAGGCACGTTACCAATGGGAGCACCGAGGTACCTCGATTCGGGGGAATCGGGTCCACCGTGGTCACAGGGACCCAGACCGCCCGCAGCCAGTTGCTCGTCCATCTTGAGAAAGTCGGTGGGGCCGAACCAATCGACAACCGCCTGCACACCTGCGGACGGCCCCAGGTCACCAAGCCTGGAATCATCGAAGAGCGCTACGCCCTCCGTGGCACCGATCATGGCTGCGAAGTTCGCCCCCGAAGACTCGCCGCAGGCGGCGATCCGGCCTTGATCCAAGAGGTATGTGCCTGCGCGCGCACGCAGCCAACGGACCGCCGCTTTCACATCTTGGAGCCCGGCCGGAAAGACCGCTTCCCCGCTCAAGCGGTAGTTAATACCCACTACAGCATATCCTCTCTCCAACCCACCTAGAAATGATGAGATCTGAAAATCCCTCTTGTCCCCCATCATGAACGCCCCGCCATGAATGAACAAGATAACCGGGAACGGTCCCTCGCCCCGCTCGGGGAGATAGATGTCGAGCCGCTGAGCCGGTGAGGTAGTCGCATAGGGAACGTCCAGCCATTTGCGAGAGATGTGGGAGACATCCGCGTCCGGCATCAGCTCTCCGGCATCTGAGATCTGGGCGCTGCCCGAAGAGCCGAGTTGACCGAGGAGGCGAGGTAGTTTTTCGGAGAGATTCATTGAGCCCCACTGACCCTACAACGACTTCTCGTGATCTTCGAAGAACACCTGCCAATCACCGAGCTCATCAAGCCAAGGGACTAGGCCCAGGTGTTCGGGCCTGCTGGGGGGTGGCGCGACAGCGTCGCACACTGTCTGAGCATAAACTTGACAGCGCGTGTAGCACCTCGTGGCTTTGGCCAAGGCTGCGGTAATCTCGCGCCTGCCCGTGATCCGACCGGCCAGAACGCCGTTAAGATAGTAGTGGCCCTTGAAGTGCTCCGTTCTGGCCTTATCGAATATTGGCTCTAGGGGCGCAGCCTCAAGATAGCTCAGCCTCCCGAGCACCGCGTTCGCATAATACAGGTCATATCGCGCCCGGGAGAGAGCGGCCTGGGCGACCGCTTGCGGACTCTCGGCCAACTTCAACTCGTAGAACGCATAGGTCTGTCCCGGTGCGTAGTTGTGGCTATCGGGACCTGAAGGCCCTGTTGCACGGGTCGCAGGTCCCGAACATACATAATATGAAGCGTTGGGCCCGTCGTCCGGTCGCACGATACCGATGAAAGTATTGTGCAGATGACCCACGCGCGTACGATAAGTTTGCCCGCGTTGCTCCAGGTATGCTGCATCAGCCTCTTCGAGTGTCGGTGAGGTGATGGTGCTCGGGAACCGATACATCATCTTGGCGAACTCGACGTCCACCTGTCCCGGATAGTTGTGGAGCATATTCCACAGGAAGAGATTGCGTGACACGGAGGAGGCCGTTGTATCCATGGCCTCCTTCCCTTGGAGTTTTTTGTTAAGCCAGCCTCCGTGGGGGATGTATTCCTGAGTCGCATTATCGCCCATGCGCGGGGACTGGTAGTTGTTGGTACAGTAAAGAAAGTCGCTCTCCCCCAGGTCGCCGGCCCTTCGCACCACGACCGGATCCCTGCTTTCTATGACAAGTGCGTCCCCGCCGACGTCGGCGAGAAAGATGCCGTCCTTGAAATTGACGGCTTTGGGGTAAGCGAGGTGCATCTCTGCAGCCTCTTCAGCGTTGCTGGCAAATCGCAGTAGGTGCATGTCGGCGATACCGCGCGGTACCGTATAACCCCAATCCGAGAAGAAGAACCGGCCCGTACCATGGTGAACGTACACAAGACCCTTGTTGTTGGTCCCCGGATGTGACGGAAAGCCTCCAAACCCCGGCATGTCGAACGGTGAGGTGATGAAGTTGTTACCGGTCTCAGGGAATACCATGACGGTGCTGGCGAAGAAGCCCGAGTCGTCGTCGGCGTTGCCTACACACAACATCTTGCCGTCTTTGGTACGGCTGCCCCAGGCCGCGAAGCCACTACAGGCCGGGCGTGCGGGCTCACCACCGGACAAAGAGCCCACACTACCCGGCATGATGAATGACTTAGGCGACCAGTGGTACAACTCCTCGTAGAGAACGAAGAAGGCGAGCAGATCCTCGTAGGTCAGCGGCACCCCTGCATCTGTTGCTCCTGCCGCCATTCCCTCAAAAATCGCCGTCCATTCTGGGGCATACCGATCGATGTACGCTTGGAACTCCTTGAGGGCCGACTTCTCCTCAGTCGAGAAATCCTCCCGATGAAGCGGAGTGCAGTAGTACAGATATCCCCATTTGTGCGAGGGGATCCAGGTCCCATATATCTCGACAAGCTGCTGGTAGTACTGGTATCCGAGCTCGTAGTCGGAGCCCTGAAGTATTATGACCGGTCGAACGGACGGAGGCATGGGGACCCCGTCTACATACGGTATCTCTGGTCGACACTTCCCGTTGTGGATCTCGGCGCCCGTCGATATTTCCCCGTTGTCGTCCGGCTCTCTCTCACTACCTACCGGCATCGACCATCCTCCTTCTTCCCCTGACTGCCAAGACCAAATCAGAGCGGCGTTCCGCTGCTGCCTGTCGTCGGCTCCCATTTATTGTACGCGGCGGAGCCGGCCGGCCAACAGCTCCCTTACCTCGACGTGTTCGCCGCGCGCATGTTCCACCGCTCGACAGCGAACTGATGGACTGCGAGTGCGGTCAGGCCGGCTAGGATAAGCAGGATGCCTGCCAACTCATAGCGATCGGGGCGCTCCCCCAACTGAAGCCAGGCTGCGACCACCCCTACCACCGGGGCTATCAGACGGCCTAATCCGGCGGTACCGGCGGGTAGGTTGCGCAGGGTGTAGAACCAAAGCAGCAGGCCTAGAGAAGAGGCCAAAAGCACGTTGTAAAGGAGCGTCACCACGAACCACCCGGTCCAATGTGGACCGGAGTCGGCGGTCAGAAAGGCGATGATGATGAGCGGCACCGAGCCGAACAGCATCTGCCAGGCATTCAGGGCCAACAGATCGACCTTCTGATCTTTGAACAGGATCTTGGTCAGCACGGCGCTTACAGCCGAGCAGACCCCTGCTCCTATCGCAAGGAAATTGCCGACCGCCGTTCCTCCCACACTCCAGGGCGAGATCACGAACATCAGCCCTGTCAGTGCCACGGCTGCGTACAGCCACTGATACCCACGCACCCTCTCACCCAGAAAAGCCCGGGACATGATGAGCAGCCACACGGGCATTGTGTAGACCAACACTGAAGTCTTGCTCGCAGCCCCGCTTTCCAGCGCCCAAAACGTAAGACCTGCGAAGCCGGTCATACCGAACAGCCCCACGGGCACTGTCAACCGCCAGTCAGGTGGACGGAGGGGCCTGCGAAGGGCGATCAAGGCCAGAAAAAGCGCCAGAGCCGCGAAGAAGATGCGCATAGCAGCGAAGACGGCCGGGTGGGCGTAGTCCAAGGCCGACTTCATCACCACCCAGTTGTAGCCGTAAACAAGCCCAATGAACGTTAGGGCGCCCCAGGATAGGCGCCCAGACCGTGCCCCTGGGAACCCGGTGGGTCCTCCGGTGTCGACCATTCGTGCCGCCGCTCGTCCTCTCGTATTGGGTCTACGCGGACCGCAGACCAAGGGCACTATACTGCACCCCTTCCCTGTACACGGTAGCACCGCGTGGCGCCATGCCCTCCCGCATAACACCGGCAAACGATAATACACGCGTGTATATCCGACCGCGTAGGGCGACTGAGGGGTGGACGGCTTTCAGAGACAGAGCCTTCAGATGCCGACGATCATGAGAGCGCGCCTGCCGAAGTGCGCGACTCACGCCTCCGCCGGCTTCCACCGGGATTCGGGGCGCATTTCTTTTGGGCTGATGCTTGTTGGACGAAGACCCGGATGATGTCCGGATCGAACTGGATTCCACTCCCACGTACGAGTTCTGACAGGGCCTCATCTCGAGCAAGAGCGGCGCGGTACGGCCGATCGGTAACCATAGCGGAATAGGCGTCTGCGACAGCGAGTATCCTCCCCAGCAGAGGGATATCGGGACCGCGAAGACCGCGCGGATAGCCCTTCCCATCCCAGCGTTCGTGGTGAGACAGTACCGCTTCACGGACTTCGACCAGGTCAGGGAGGTGTTGAGATATCATCATGCTGCCCAAGAGGGAGTGATGATCCATGAACTCCGACTCCTCAGGCGTGAGTGCCCCCGGCTTCCGCAGGATACGGTCGGGGACGCCGATCTTACCCACATCGTGAAGAAGAGCCGCCACATACAGCATCTCCTCCTGGTGTGAGTCGAAGCCCAGGAGCTTGGCCATAGCTCTGGCATGCTCCGCGACCTGGGCGGAATGCCTCCTCGTGTAGTGGTCCTTGTTGTCCACCGCACTCACGAGCGCGTCCAGAGTACTGAATGCCTGAGGATCAACGGTCTGTCCGGCAATCGGCTCAGGCCGCAATGTGATCGTATCGCCCCCCCATCGCTTCGACTCGTAGAGGTTCGCATCGGCTATCGCGATGAGCGATGCTGCATCCCGCCCATCCTCGGGAAAGGATGCAGCCCCGAAGCTCATCCGCAAAGGGATGGACGCACCGTCGGAAGCCGTATAGGACATCGAGTTCAAGGCGGTCCGTAGGTGGTCGGCCAAAACCCGCGCTCCGGCCCGATATGTCTCAGGCAGGATGAGGATGAACTCGTCCCCCCCGAAACGCCCAACGAAGTCGGAGGTCCGGCTGCGACTCTTCAGAAGGCCTGCCACCCGCTTGATGATTTCGTCTCCGACAGGATGCCCGTATGTATCGTTGAACAACTTGAAATTATCCACATCAGCGATCAACAGGGAGAACGTGCCCTGGTACCGGCGGGCCCGCTCCACCTCCATCTCCAACTGCTCAAGTGACCTCCGTCGGTTATAGAGTCCGCTCAAAGAGTCGATCTCACCCAAAGCCTTGATGTCCTCGTACAACCGACTGTTCTTCAGTGCCTGAGCGACCTGACTCGCAAACAGCAGAATTGTGGACCTTTTGTCGGCGGGGAACTCGCTCACCCGCACCGAGGCCGAAATGATCAAACCGATGGGACCGCCCTCAGCCTGAAGAGGCACGAGGGCCAGTGAACGAAACCCGCCCAGTTCGGCCGGCGTGCCTCGGAAGAGCCGCTTCTGCCGGTCGTCTGGTAAACCCTCTAACGACTCGATGAATAATGCCGAGGCTCCACTGAAGACGGCTTTCAGCAGGCTGTTTGCCTGCTGATCTAAGATCCCGTCTTCCTGCTCGCAACCGAACAACTGCGGGAGAGTTGCGCGACCGGCTCCCTTCCGAGAGAACGCCGTTATTCCTCGCAGTTGGTGAGGACTCGTATGTAGACGTAGCAGCCACACCTCATCCGCCTC
>JAXGNF010000023.1:0-6725 GCA_040768135.1 Thermoleophilia bacterium
GCCTCGCCGATGGCCACTCCGATGGCCTCGTAGCACAAGAAGCGCATGAGCAAGAACTGATTGTCTCGTGTGCGGAAGAACCGAGTGAGCCGGCTGAGGATCCGCTCGACGTCCATGCGCCTCTCGGGCTTCATGAGCTCCCGGATCACGGTCAGCAGGTCACCCATGACTTCGTTCTGGCGATAACCGAGGGTGTCGTCTTTGAGGAAGTAGATACAGACGGCGAAACGGTCTTCGAGGTTGTCGATGCGGAATATTTGGTCGATCGCCTCGTCCAAAATCGCCGAGAAGGTAGGCAGGTCGACCGAGAGCAGTCCGGAGGTGGTCGCTTCCCCGGCCCTCATGATTAGGTAGCTCACGCGGTCTTGTGCCAGAAAGGTGAAAGCGTCGGCTACGACCTGTCGATCCGTGAGTTCGGCGTCTTCGGACATAGCCCACTCAGGGATCCGCAACCGTTCGTCCACCCGGTGATAGCCGAGCAACAGGAGCGATCGGTACAGTTCGGCATAGATCGCGGCGATAGATGGTCGGCGTGCGGCTGCCTCGACCAAAGCGCGCAACAGAGTGTCGCGCTCCAACGCCGCCAGGGACTGCCGCGGTATGAACCCGGCCAAGCACTCGGCTACGGTTTGTAGCGGCTCGTCGTACTCGTCGGCATGGGCGCCGGTGAGTGCGCCGGTGCACCAAATCAGGAGTTGCCTGAGGAGTAGTGAGGCCTGTTGGGACGTCAGGGGGGTATCGAGCAGGTCCAGGACCAATTCCGACAACAAAGTGAAGGCTTCGACCCGGCGATCGGACCGTTCGAAGTAATTCCAGTTGCGGAGTAGGATGGTCTGAAAACCGTCTACCAGCAGATCGACGTTTCGATAGCTGTGGAAGTACTCGGCCAGGGTCTCTGAGAGGGGTGCTCGTACACCGTAGTAACCCTCCACGATCTTGAGCAGGGGCTGGTAACGATCGGGGATGACCACCGGCTGCATGGTGCCGGGCAGATTTGCTCTAAGAGCGTCAGAGTCTACGGGCGTTTTGATGGGATCCATGCCGTCTCTGCTTCGTCGGGCTTGTCGCCCCCGCCTTTGGTCTCTTGAGTTTCGCCGGTGTGGTCGGTTTCAACGTCAGTCGGGGTGAGGAGGACGCGGCAGATTCGCATGCCGTCGACCTCGAGTACGGTGGCGTGGAAGTTCCCCACCTCGGCCTCATCGCCCACTTGTGGACGGCGCTGCAATTGCTCGAACACACGTCCTCCCAGGGTGGGGAAACCCTCCTCGGAGGCTTTCAGCCCCAAAGCCTCCTCAAGGTAGTCGATCCTAGCCCCGCCGTCGACGGAATAACTGCCGTCCTCACGGTTCTCGATCACAGGAGCCTCGAGGTCGAATTCGTCTTGCACTTCACCGATGAGTTCCTCGACGACGTCTTGGATAGTGACGATTCCCGCAGTGCCTCCATGCTCATCCACCACGATAATCAGCGGAGTGCGGGTGCTTTGAAAACGTTGTAGGGCCACTTCGATGTTTGCGGTCTCAGCTATGAAGCCAATCGGACGGAGCAACCGCCGCAAGACAGCATCATGAGGCGCTCGGTAAAGGTCTTTGACGTGGATGTAGCCCAGGATATTGTCGACATCCTCCTCATATACGGGGTAGCGGGTGTGGTTGGTCTCGGCGATCTCGTCCATGACTTGCGCTACTGTAGCCGAGGTCGGTAGGGCGGTCATCTCGGTACGAGGCACCATGATATCGCTGACCGTCTGGTCGCCGAACGTGAGCGCCCGGCGCATGAGGGCCTGTTCGATCTCGTCGATATGACCCACTTCTTGGCTGGCCTCGAGGATCATACGTAGCTCCTCTTCCGAGTAGGCCAACTCGCGCTCCGACGCCGGGGTGATGTGAAACAGCCTGAGCACCCCTGCCGCCGCGATATACATGAGCCAAGTGATGGGTCTAGTGATCAGGTAGAACCATCGGAGTGGCAGAGCGACCACCAAGGAAGACCGTTCGGCCTTGCGGATGGCAATGGATTTGGGCACCAGTTCTCCGAAGATGATGGTGAGGAACGTGACCAAGATGAAGGCCACGGCGGCAGCGGCCACGGGGTTCATGGCAATGCCAAAGATATCGGAGAACGCCGCCGCTCCCAGCCATCCCAGGCCCATACTGGCAGCCGTCACCCCGACCTGTGTGGCCGCCAGGTAGGCGTCAAGATGGTTGATGACATGGTTGGCCACCCGCGCCCTCCTGCTGCCTGCCGCTGCCAGTTCGGCCATCCGTGTGTCGCGCACCTTGACGATGGCGAACTCCGATAACACAAAAAAGGCGTTGACCAAAATCAGCAGGAAAACGCCTACTATCTTAAGCGCGGTACCGCTCATCGGTGGCTCACCCGGGGGGCGGGCGACTGACGAAGGCAAGAACCAAGAGGATCGTCTGGCGTATCCATATCGCTACGAACGAGGATAGCATAGGCTGGTGATTACTCCAGGAGCGGGCACACTCCGATGCAGTCTAGAGGTGTTTTGCGTGCGCTCTTAGCACCGGCTCCAGTTGGGTCCATGCGTCTTCAGCCGTCTCAACGTACGAGAATATGTCTAGGTCGGTCCGGTTGATCACACCCTCCTCGACGAGGGCACCAAAATCGATGACGCGCTCCCAGTATTCTCGGCCAAACAACAAGACCGGTATGGGCTTGATCTTGTGGGTTTGTATAAGCGTCAGGACCTCAAACAACTCGTCGAGCGTGCCGAAGCCGCCCGGGAAGATCACGAGCGCCAGAGCCCTCATCAGAAAGTGCAGTTTTCTGAGGGCGAAATAGTGAAAGTTCAAACACAGATCAGGAGTTATGTAAGTATTCGGTCGCTGTTCAAAAGGCAGGACGATGTTGAGGCCGACGCTCTCAGCGCCTACGTCGTCGGCGCCACGGTTCGCCGCCTCCATGATCCCTGGTCCTCCGCCGGTGACTACCACCACCCGGTGCGGATCTGAGGGGGATTCGTGGACCTTTGTACGGGGAGCAGGGTCACCGAACTCCGAGATCATCTGGGCGAGGCGCCTGGCTTCGTGGTAGAAGCGGACTTTGCCCGCTAGGGCCTGCGCCAACTTCACCCTCTCAAGAGATGCAGGCTCATCGGGGTTCTGAGCCAAGTCCCGCTCTGCCTCTGCAACAAAAGCGTCTGCGTTTTCGGGCGCGGGGATGCGGGCACTGCCGAATACGACCACCGTGGCGGTGATGCCTCGGTCGCGCTGCAGCAGTTCAGGTTTCAGATACTCCAACAGCAGCCTTGAGGGACGCAACTCGTCTCGCAACAGGAATTCTGGGTCGGCGAAACCGAGTCGGTACGCAGGGGACCTAGTTTGCGGCGTCTCGGGGTCTAGAGTCGAATAATGGCGACCCTCCTCAGCGGAAGGAAGGGTCTGTGGCAGTCGCCGGCGTTTGCGATTGCGCCTCCCGCCCGGTAACCACGCCATCAACCATCCTCCCTGAGTCGCTTCATGTTACCTCCGGCCGCTAACGGCCGTCCTGTGGCCCGCGAAGATCGACCACCCGCTGGGCTTTGCCCTCGACCCTTTCGATGGATCCGGGCTCTTTGAAGGTGACGCCCACGTTGATGCCGATGATGTCTTTGACATTCTTCTGGATGTCACGTTTAAGAGCGACCAAGGTCTCGTGCTCGGTCAGCATGGTTACGTTATCCGTGGAGAGGATTCCCGCAGAGACTTCATGGTAGAGACTCGGAGTGATCTCCACCTGAACTTCGAGGTTGTCCATGGCCCCCTTTCGGCTTACCAACAACAGATAGTGGGGCTCAACCTGCGGGGACATGAGCAACACCGACTCCACTTGGCTGGGAAAGACGTTGACTCCCCGGATGATAAGCATGTCATCGGTGCGCCCGGCGATGCGGTCCATGCGGGTGTTGGTCCTTCCGCAGACGCAGGGCTCAGAGGTCAACCGGGTGATGTCACCCGTTCGGTAACGGATGAGTGGGAACGCCTCTTTGGTAAGAGTTGTGATGACCAGTTCGCCCCATTCGCCCTCGGGGAGGGTTTCGCCCGTGTCGGGGTCGACGATCTCAGGGAGAAAGTGGTCGTCATTCAGATGCAATCCTGACTGGGCCTCAAAGCACTCGCACGATACGCCTGGACCAATGATCTCGGAGAGACCGTAGATATCACACGCCTTGATATTCCACTTTCGTTCGATATCGCTGCGCATGCCTTGCGACCAAGGTTCGGCTCCGAAAACGCCTACGCGGAGAGGTAACTTGGTGACGTCCAGATGGAGTTGTTGGGCTACGTCCCAAACATACAGAGCGAAGCTGGGCGTACAGCAAAGAACAGTGGTGCCGAAGTCCTGCATCAGCATGAGTTGTCGCTGTGTGTTGCTGCCCGAGATTGGGATGACGGCCGCACCGATGAGTTCTGCTGCGTAATGGGCGCCCAGTCCGCCGGTGAAGAGCCCATAACCGTACGCCACCTGCACGATATCGTCTTCAGTAGTGCCCGCGCAGGCCAGCGCTCGGGCGCAGACCTCGGCCCACATGGCCACGTCGTTGCGCGTGTAGCCTACTGTAGTGGGTTTGCCCGTCGTCCCAGATGACGCATGGATGCGGACCACATCTCTCATCGGGGTGGCGAAGAGACCGAAAGGATACTCATCACGCAGGTTGTGTTTGTAGGTAAAAGGCAGGCGGGGAAGGTCCTCCAGGCCACGTATCTTCTCTGGCCCGACGCCGCTCTTATCAAGCAGGTCTCTGTAGAAGGGGACCTGATTATGGACCCTCTTCACTAGAGCCTTAAGGCGTTCCTCCTGAAGCCTGCGCAGGTCGGGCCGGCTCATACACTCGTGTTCGCGGTCGAAGATCATTTGGGGTCCCCTTATGTGACGCCGCACTGCACGTGGATGCGTCTCTCTATGTATATTGCCGGGGGATGGTATAGGCAGGCACGACAAGCGTCAACCAAGGGCAGGGGCCGGTGGTTCCTACCCATAGGGCTCTCGGGATAGCTGCAGCCCTCATATCTTGAACGCCGATGGACAGATGTCTTTTAGAAAGCACTCCCCGCACCGGGGCCGTTTTGCAGTGCAGACCGCTCGGCCGTGCTCGATCAGCAGGTAGGTCAGTCGAAACCAGTCCGCACGGGGCACAGTCGCCATCAGTTGTCGCTCGATCCCGTCGGGGTTGCCGGAGGTCGCCAGTCCGAGCCTTCGGCTGAGACGGCTTACGTGCGTGTCCACGGCGATCCCGGCCTGGGGGTCGGTCGCGTAGGCTTCCGGATATGCGTTGGCAAGCACGATGTTCGCGGTCTTGCGGGCCACGCCGGGCAAAGTGAGTAGTTCGGCCATGGTGGCAGGGATTTCTCCCCCGTACTCCGCGAGTACTCTCTGGGCCGATCCGATAATGTGCTTGGTCTTGTTCCGGAAAAAGCCGGTCGGACGGATGTCGGCTTCGAACTCGGCTACATCGGCAGAAGCATAGTCCTCGATTGTCCGGTACTTCTGAAACAATACGGCCGTGACTTGATTGACCATCTTGTCGGTGCACTGGGCCGACAAGATCACCGAAACCAGCAACTCCCAATTGTTCCCGAAATTGAGAACAATGCCGGCACGAGGATATTCGACCTGCAATCGTGCGATGATTTCCCGCGCGTGTGCGATCGCATCGTCTTGGTTCTTAGCTCTGTTGTCCCCCTTCTCCCTTAGGGTACGCTCGGCCTGTTCAGCCATTTCCACCATCCTTGCGATTGCAGCTTGGCGGGCATCTGTACCTGGCGCATGATACGGCATCTTGCTGGTCGTGGACCTGTTGCCCGACTTAGTCAGGTTGTCTGTAGTCGTGTTCTGGGGCGACGGTCCAGAGACTCCCGGAGCGAACTGCACAGTATGATCAGGCTCGACGGGGGCCGTCTTCGCCTGCAAGAAGTAGCCGTGGACTTCTATCAGGGGAAGGTGCTGAGGGTCGACCTGACGGGCTGTTCCGCTACCACCGAGTCACTCAACATGGAGTGGGCCGAGCGATATGTGGGCGGCAAGGGTTTGTTGTTGAGATACATGTGGGAGTATGTCCCGCCGCGGGTCGATTCCTGGGCGCCCGAAAACCCGGTCGTTCTGGTGACAGGACTGTTCGCGGGCACCAATGTGAGTACTGTCCGGAAGGGGCCATCGGGCGCTATCCGGTTACGGTCACGGCGGTCGGTGTGGCCCCGGTGGAGGGGTATGTCCTTAGGGTGGATGAAGATCTGTGCACGAACTGCGGCGAATGCTACAAGGTCTGTCTTCAAGGTGTGACCCACGAGCGCCCTGACCGTAAGGTGGCTTTCATGTGCGACCTGTGCGACGGCGCGCCGCAATGCGTGGCCTTCTGCCAGAACCCGCATGTCTTGGCTGTCGACGTGCGCCAGAGCAAAGCGGAGAAAGCCGTATCGCGGCCGGCGTAGCGCGCCGCCACCCACGGATGAAAGGACCGGAATGGCGAGTGTTTTCGTGCGATTGCTGGTGGGGCTGGTCGGGCCTGGGGAGGCGCCCAGAGAGCAGTGTCAAGGGCGCACCGTGTTCGAAGCCCTGAACGACTGCGCTATCCGGCGATCTCGTCTTAAGACCCGAATCTTCCGCGAGGACGGTAGCGTGTGGGTGGAGGTCTTCGTCAATGGTCTTAACGTCCGGGAGCATGGAGGGCTCGAAACGCTCCTCACGGATGGCGACGAGATCAGACTCCTCCCTCCCATCGC
>JAXGNF010000023.1:6825-29018 GCA_040768135.1 Thermoleophilia bacterium
ACTCCTCCCTCCCATCGCTGGTGGATAGCCTTGTTACAATGGCGGAGTTCGTGTCGGATATCAGATCTCAGCCGGGAGGACCGCCATCGCCGCATCTGTTCCGCAGCGTCTGATCGTCGGTATTACCGGAGCATCAGGGACCATATACGGGGTCCGTCTGCTCAGGGTACTGCGTGAACTAGGGGTCGAGACGCACTTGGTGATGACTGAGGCGGCGGAGAAGGTATCGGCGGCTGAGGCTTGTGGGAGCACCACCGAGGTGCGGGCCCTCGCAGATTTTTCTTATGATAATACGGAGGTCGGAGCGCCCATAGCCTCCGGTTCGTTCCTCTCGATGGGTATGGTGGTGGCACCCTGCTCGATCAAGTCGCTCTCAGGCATTGTGCACTGCACCAGTCAATCGTTACTGACGCGGACGGCCGACGTCATCTTGAAGGAACGGCGCAGACTGGTGCTGTTAATCCGCGAGACTCCGCTCCACCTAGGTCATTTGCGTTTGCTGACCGATGTGACCCAATATGGCGCGGTGGTCCTTCCCCCTATCCCAGCCTTCTATCACCAGCCCCGGACGATCGATGACATCGTCGATCAGACGGTCGGAAAGGTTCTCGACCAGTTCGGGCTGGAGCACGATCTGTTCAAACGCTGGGAGGGAGAACACGATCCCCGGTGAATGAGGTGCTGCGGGACCGGGTTACAGATTATCTGTGCGGGCATTACACCATGACTATCGCGACGGCCGGCGCGGCGGGGAACGAACCTCACGCGGCTTCCGTCTTCTATGCCGTGGATAATCAGTTGCGACTTGTGTTTCTCAGCAGGCCCGCGAGTGTCCACGGCACACACATAGGAGAAGCGGCTCCCGTGGCGGTGACCGTGACTGAGCACTATGAGGACTGGGAGGTCATCAAAGGGGTGCAGCTGTGGGGTGAGGCTCGCTTATTGGGCGGAGCGGCCAAGGCAAGAGCCTTCGCCTTGTACGTGTGCCGCTTCCCTTTCGTGCGCGATCTGGTCTCCCGTCCTGGAATGGCCGATCTGATCAAAGAGATCGGTGTCTATCGTGTGACTCCGCGAAGGATCGCATTGACCGACAACACCACCGGAGTCTTTGGCCGCCAGATGCTTGAGATGAGGGCGGATTAACCGTTTGGAGATGAGAAGGACCGATCGGGTGTCGCTGGAGCGACGCCGACGCGAGCGCCGGCGGGGCTTGCTCTTGCGTTGGTTGGTGCTTCTGGCCTGCCTTGCCATAGTCGTGTTGGCCGTACTGATCGGGGTAAGGGGGTGCGGCCAAGAGGTGGACGGGCAGACCACAGATACCCACACCACCACCAACACGACTACTTCTGGCAGCAGCACTTCAACCGACGTCTCCCGTGGCACTACCACGACGAGCAGAAACGAAGGCTCTGTAGCCACCAGTGCTGTCGAAGTCGCGACGAAGTCCAGCCCTGACGTAACGGTGGCCGAATATGATCCGAGCGAACCGGGCGACTCCCGCGTAGCCGGTACTTTCTACGGACCGATCAACACGGCTTTCGCCGGTCTCACCATGTTCCGAGGAAATGCCTCTCGCACCTATTACGGCGAGGGACCGATCCCGTCGGCTCCGCAGGTCTTATGGAAGTTTGGCCCGATGGTCGGCGGCACCAGCGAGGCGCTGCAGTTCCCGACCGGGACCGGGTGGACGGGGCAGCCGTGCATCTTTGAGCGAGACGGCAAGACCTGGGTGGTTTTCGGTGCCTACGACTTCAAGATTCATTTTCTCGACGCAGAGACTGGAGATAGGCTGCTGCCTGATTTTGTGGGTGGGGATATCTTCAAGGGCTCGGTGGTGGTGGATCCCGATGGGTACCCGTTGATCTTCATGGGTTGTGCAGATGACAAGTGGCGCATCATAGCCATAGATCGCGACGAGCCCACGGAGCTGTTCAATCTTGATTCGAACAAGCTACCGCGCAAGGTCTGGTACGGAGACTGGGACTCCAGTGTGGTCATCCGCAACGATTATGCTTTCGAAGGGGGCGAAAACAGCCACTTCTACATCCTGAAGCTGAACCGGGGATACGACTCAACGGGAAGGGTGACCGTCGACCCTCAGATCGTTCTCGATCATCCAGGCTGGACGGCCTCGCTTCTTGAGAAGCTGGGCAGCAGAGACGTGTCCATCGAGAACTCCCCCTGCTTGGTCGGGGACAGGGTCTACTTCTCGAACGGCGGCGGTCTCGTACAGGGGCTGGATGTGAGCGCGACGCTCCGAGAGCCGACAAAAGGAGAGGCGCCGGCTGTTGGTGCGGAAGCGTATCCGAAGGTGTTCCACTATTGGACGGGGGGCGATACCGACTCGACCATCGTGGCAGATGAGCAGGGTTATCTGTACGTTTGTCAGCATTCCGACACCCGGTCGGCCCTTGCCGTCCAACGGTATAACGATATGGGGCAGATCATCAAACTCGACCCCCGCAAGGCCGGAGAGGGCGAAGATCCGGTTGTCTGGGCACAGAAGGCCACCAAGAAGTCGGGTGGTGAGTCCGGGGTCTGGGCGACCCCATGCCTGTACAAGGACATGTTGTATGTTCCCACCCACGGCGGGGCCCTCCTGGGTATCGATCGCTGGACGGGTGAACTGGTCTGGCAGAAGATCCTTACGGAGCACGCCTGGGCTAGTTGTGTGGTCGTGGACGGGACGCTCATCGTGGGCGACACGCACGGGGTGTTGCACGCCTGGGACGTCAGCGATACGCGGGTTGATCCCCCAGTGGTCTGGGAGTGCTCGTTGGAGAGCGGCAGCGCACTCGAGTCGACCCCGGCTGTCTGGAAAGGCCGTATATACGTCGGCTGTAGAGACGGCTTTTTCTACTGTTTTGGCGATCGGTGATCCGTCGGTAGCCTAGGCGGCACTCAGGGCGGGACGCATGGAGTAGGCTCATGGAGGGAGCCCTTCGTGTCGATAGTCTTCACTGTGGGAGTCTTCGTTGCCAGGTACCTAGAGCCGCCTGTCGGCAGTCCGCATGGATAGCGTCGAGATGCACAGATGTCCGGACTGCAGCGCGCTCGTTCCTCTGCCCGCGGATCTCTTCGAGACACCCGGACGCCCCGGCGAGCGGCATCTCGACCAGATCGCGCGGGCGCTTTGTGGATGCTGGGCGACCCGGCTCTCAGAGGGTCGGGCGGTAGATCTTGCCTGTGCCATCATGGCCGGAGATGAGGTGTGCAACGGATACGGGTCGCGAGCACCCCGCGGGGGCAGTTGACGCGGGCACAGGGTCCCGTACTCGTTTCAACGTTTCTGGGCCAGACTCTCCCAGGTCCGAGTGTTGGCAACATCGATACTGCGCAGCCACCCCCGTCTGGCCTCCCCGACTCCGAACCCCAGATTGTCGAAGTCTTCCGGGCCATGGGCGTCACTGCAGACGACCATCGTGGCACCCAGAGCCGCGGCTCGACGTGCGACGGTCGCAGTGAGGTCGAGCCGGTCGGGCGAGCCGTTGATTTCGAGGAAGGTCCCGGTTTCAGCGGCCAAGCGGGCCAGGGCCTCTATGTCGACTTCGTAGGGGTCGCGCCTTCCCAGCAGGCGTCCGCTGGGATGTCCGATCGAACGAACGTAGGGGTTGCGCATCGCGCTCTCCAGTCGTTGCATGATCTTGGTTTGAGGCTGGCCGAAGCCTGAGTGGATACTGGCAGTGACGAAATCGAGCTGGGCCAGGATCTCGTCGGGCAGATCAAGACGACCATCCGTGAGGATGTCCACTTCAATGCCGGCCAGAATGCGGATGCCTTCAGTGCGAGCGTCCAGCTCTCTGATCGCCCCGACCTGGGTCAGCAGTCGTTCGGGGTTCAATCCCCCGGTCATTGCCAGTGACTGCGAGTGGTCGCAAAAACAAAGGTAGTCCAACCCCCTCCCGCGTGCCGCGAGGGCCATTGTCTCCATGTCCGTCCTACCGTCGGTCCAGTCGGAGTGCACATGTAGGTCACCGCGGAGGTCGGACAATTCGATCAAGGTGGGTAACGCCCCCAAGGCGGCCGCTTCGATCTCTCCTTGGTTCTCTCGTAGTTCGGGAGGGATGAAGGTCAAGCCTACCGATTCGTAAACCTCAGTTTCGTCCGCACAGGTGATCAGGCGCCCGGAGTCGAGATGCTCCACGTGGTACTCGCTGATCTTGTAGCCCCGACGCTGCGCATGACCGCGCAGAGCCACATTGTGATCGGCGCTACCGGTGAAATGCTGGAGCAGGTTACCGTAAGATTGGGGCGGTACGATTCGGAGATCGACCCTCAGGCCCGTATGGGTCGTGGCGGTCAGTTTAGTCTCGCCCCTTTCGTCGACCCGGGCCAGCTCTGGATTGGTGGAGAACGCGTCCATGACCAGCTTCGGATCGGGCGAGCCGACCACTAGGTCGATGTCCCGCACGGTCGCCCGCAGGCGCCTGAGACTCCCGGCATAGTCGGCCGCGGCCACAGTAGGGAGAGAGCGGAGCCCCTCCACCAGGCGCAGGGCCTGGGGCGCGACTATCGAGCGCAATCGCCGGGTGGCCTCTTCTCCGGCCATCTTAGCCGCCCAGACCTCGATGGCGCGGAGGAGTTTGGCTTCGGTTTTCTCTCCCATCCCTGGGAGAACTCGGATGCGTCCCTCCCGGCACGCCCGCTCGAGGTCTCTTATATCTCCCACCCCTGCTGTCTCCCACACCAGCCGAGTCTTCTTCGGCCCCATCCCCGGCAGGCGCATGACCGTGAGCAGCCCCTCCGGATAGCGTTCGCGCAGCTCCTCCAGAAAGGCCACCTCCCCCCGCGTCACATATTCGAGCACTTTCGCCTCGATGGCCTGGCCCACTCCAGGTATCTCCCGGAGCCGGCCGCTCAGGGCCATCTCAGCGATCGACACAGGGTGGGCGGCGAAGGCATCTGCAGCCCTCTGATAAGCGAGGATGCGGTATGACGAATCCCCTTCTAGCGACAGGTAGTCAGCGATGGCCTGGAAGACTCCCGCGAGTTCTCCGTTGGAGGGGATGTACGGGCGCTCGACGCCCCGTCCGGGGAGAGGACGTTCGTGCTTGTCCGGTCCTGCTTCTGTCAGGCCTGCGCTCCCTCGGGCAATTCAGAGGTGCACTGCGGGCAGCGGGTCGCCGCCAACGGCACGGTCGACTTACAGAACGGGCACTCCTTGGTAGTGACTTCGGCCGGCTTCTGCGTCTTCATGTAGGCTTTCATCAAGAAGAAGAGGACCACAGCGACGATGATGAAGACGATTATGGCGTTGATGAAGATGCCGTAGTTGATCGTCACTGCCCCAGCTTCTTTTGCCAACTCCACCGTATTGTAAGGCCCGGCTGGGACGCCTTCTTTGATGACGGCGAAGAGGCTGCTGAAGTCCATCCCTCCGAGTCCCAGGCCGACAGCCGGCATGATGATGTCGTTGACCAGCGACGTCACCACTGCGGCGAACGTGACGCCCATAATGAACGCCACGGCCAACTGCATCAGATTCCCTCGGTCAATGAACTCCTTGAACTCTTGCCACATGCTGCACCTTCCTTTTGTCGTTGTTCGGCCTGACGGCTTCTGATGCCTATCGGCCGTGTGTGTCGTTTGTTATTCCCACGCCTTCGTCAAAGAACCCATATCGTCTCGCCGGTAGGGCATCCAGATGAGTCCCAGAGAGTCCAAGGTGATGTCGCTCTTGCGTGGCCGCATGAGCACCTTCTCGAGTGTTTCGCCGATCGCCTCGTATTTGGCGTCGATGGAGGCCACAGCTTGTTGTTCTTCGGCCTCGTGATCGGCGAGGCTCTGTTGGATGACTGCCAACGACTCCTCTGCCCGCTTGACTTCCCCGGTCCGGTCGATGCTGCGGCCTACGTCGCGCATAGCGGTCGTCGCCTTGCCCAGAGTCCCACTACTCAGCTTCTTCGTTCCCGTGAACATGCTGACCATAGTAGCCCCGAAAGAGATCGCCGTCTGCATCTTGCGACCTCTGGCCTGCTCAGCCTTTCGGTCCCTTGCCTGCTCTGCTCTAAGCATTTTTTGTTCCAAGGTTGCTTTCTTGGCGGCAAACTGCTTACGGATCTTGTCTGTTTCTTCGGCCTTTTTGGCGTCAACGGCCTGAGCCAGCCGCTCTCTAAAATCCTCCTCTGTCTCTCCTGGGTCGGAGGTCAACTTGAGAGCGGCGTTCTTATACACCTCAGCCGTCTGCGCGCGAAACGCCCAGTCGGAGAAATCGGCTCCCCACGAGCGATAAGACGTGACCCTGGTCATGACCTCTGGGAGAGGAGCGAAGGTCGCTCCGGGGTACGGTTGACGGTCGAGGTCTTCCAGAACGGTTTCGAGATCGACGGCTTTCTCCCAGTCGAGCACCAAAGAGGTCTCGGGCGCTTCCGCGATGCGGCGGATCCGGGTAGTGGCGGCGGCCCCGGTGCCCGAAGCTACGAAGCCCACGGTGGCTGCGGCCAATACGCCGGCCCGGTAGACTAGGTCGGGCGCGGTCGGCGCGGCACCGCGCAGCGGTAGGTAGTACTGGGGTATCTCGGCAGGGAGAGTGGGGGGTCTTTCTGTCAGGGCTGGGATCCTGCCCGTCGAGGCGGTCGACGCAGAGGGTACTGCTGACGCTGCAGACGCGATGCTTGGATCTGTTTGGGCCGAGGAGGCCATTTCTGGATCGGATGTCTCGCTTGCCGGCCTGAGTGGGTCCATGAGCGTCTTGATTTGAGTCCGGGTCAATGGGCCTGCTAGAAACGACATGGTCCAGCGGGTCTGGAAGGTGAGCGGGGCCGCTTCGTGTACGTTATACATTAGGAAGACCCGCTTACCCAATCCGGCCAGGGTCTCTTCCATCTCGCGTCGATCGAATTTCGTCTCACTGCCGGCCGCCACTCCCTCCAACCCTTCGAGCAGCCGGGCCTTGTCGCGTTCGGTCTGTAGCCTTCCGATGAACCAGGTGCCGGCATTGGCGAGGCCTTTGTAATCCAGGTCGACCGGGTTCTGGGTGGCCAGCAGGATGCCGACGCCGTAGGCCCGAGCCTGCTTGAGCAGAGTGAGCAACGGTCGTTTCGAAGGCGGTTCCGCCACCGGTGGGAAGAAGCCGAAGATCTCATCCATATAGATGATGGCCCTGAGACTGCCGGTCCCTGGTTGCGCCCTCACCCAACCCAGGATCTCGTTCAAGAGAAGGGAGACAAAAAACATGCGCTCGCCGTCCGACAGGTGGGCGATGGAGAAGATCGTCACCCGCGGCTTGTCCTCTCTGGTGTGTAGCATCTCTGCGATGTCGAGTGCATCCCCAGTGAGCCACGATTGAAATGTGGGGGCCGCAAGGAGGTTGTTCAGGAGCATGGCCAGAGAAGCCCGGTCTTTGGCCGGATAGAAGGCTTCTAGGCTGAGCACGCCGACCTGCTCAAAGGGAGGCTCTTGTATCTGCATGATGAGCTTGGCCAAGTCGAGGTCTTGTCCGGCCGACCACGCCAGATTGAACAAGCTCGAAACGAGGATATGCTCCCGGCTCTGAATAGGATCAGCCACTATTCCTACAAGGCCGAGGATGCTCGTCACTGTGGTGTTTATGCGGTCGCGCAGCGCCTCGTCATCGGCCCGGGTCGCCTCAGAGGGGGCGCCGAACGATTTGAGGATGCTCACCGGAAGGCCCGCATTCGAGCCGGGAGTGTACACGGTGAAGTCGGCCGCATCTTTGAGGCGCTGTATCCGGCTCGGGTCCTGTCCCCATTCGGCCAGTCCCTGCCTCCAAGTCTCGGCCTGCTGGGCGGCGAATTCCTCGGGTGTGAGGCCCTTCTTCGCGGCTTCTTCCTGGTTGATCCACGGCCGGAAGTCCTCGGCTCTGAGTTCAGGGAACGTCAAGAGCAGGTTGGTGAGGTCACCTTTGGGATCGATGATGAGGGAAGGGATACCGTCGAGTGCAGCTTCTTCGAGCAGACCCACGCAAAGCCCTGTCTTGCCGCTCCCGGTCATCCCCACGCAGACGCCGTGGGTCACCAAGTCTTTGGAGTCGTATAAAAGGAGGTCACCACGCTCTTTCTTACCCAGATCGTACTTACGGCCCAGATAGAATGAGCCTACCTTCTCGAAATCGTCCATTGGAAAAGCTCCCCCAGAGACTGCAGTTGCTTGTATGGTCCACAATAGGCCTAGTGCGGGGAGAAACGCAAACAGAACATGGGGGTCGCTGGGGCCCAGTGTTAGGTCCGTTTCGAGGGTGGGTAGTAATCAGAGTATGCTCGGTGTCTACGGGCCGCGCCTCCCAGCCAGCGAACGAAAGGGGACAACATGGCCGACAAGAAGGTCGATCGCTCCTATAGAGAGCGCCCCCTCACTCCAGCGCAGAAGATAGCGGCTTCGCTCTCTGACCAGGGGGTGGTCAGTATGGCGGAGCCGGCGCACGACAAGGGCAAGTCGGCGCTTATAGACCGCTTCCGAGAGCGAGAGGACCGGTGGCGGAAAGAGCAGGCTTTTCGTGCTCAGCAGACGTCTGAGGTGGCTGATAGGGAGGAGACCGCTCAAAAAGGTGATCCCGGGGAGCCGGACGACCTGGAAGAAGGCGGCGATTCATGAGCGATAGCGCGGTTGAGGTTAAGGAGAAGCTCAAGGAGTTAGCGGGAGCCCGGGCGACCGGCCCCGCTTTCTTGACTGTGACCGTGTCGACCAGTCGGCTCGACGACTGGCGTCTGGTGGCTCCGGTATTTCTCCGAAGCGAGTTCAACCGAGTCACCAAAGAACTCAACCTGTCCAGGGAAGACAAACGTCTGCTGCAGGCCGACCTAGACCACGTGCTCGACGTGCTCAAGTACGATGTTCGGCCCAGCACGGTGGGCCTGGCGGTGTTCGTTGACGGCGCGGCGGGCTACGAGGAGAGGATCGAGTTGCCCTTCCGTCTGATGAATCGTGTGGTGATCGAACCTTTTCCGCATGTGCGCCCGGTAGCTCATGCGCTCTCGTTGCTCGAGCCGTTTGTGGTAGCTCGCGTCAGCCGTGACGACTCGACCTTACTTCTGGTAGACGAGTGGGGAGTGGCTCAAGAGGATGAACTCGTGGGGCCGTGGCTTCGTAGTAGCGATCGCGAGACGGGAGAACAGTCGATCAAAGAGTATTACGCGGCGGCCCGGCAGGACGCTCTTGTTGATCTGCACTTCAAAGAAGTGGGCGCGGGACTTGCCAAGTTGCTCGAGGACTCTGGAGCCCGGCGGGCCGTCCTCTGTGCGCAGCACGAGATCGCGAGTGGTTTTCGGCGGGTGCTGCCGGCCGCAGTGGCCGGCATGATCGTGGCCCAGATCCCGTTCGATGCGGCCGCCACCACCGGACAGATGGTCGCCGCCGCACGTTTGGCCATCCAAGAGGCCCGGCACGACGAGATGGTCGCATTGGCCGATCGCATCAAAGAAGGTCTCGGTCGAGGGGGCCGGGGTGTGTCGGGCTTCGATGATGTGCTCGGGGCTCTGAACCGGCATCAAGTGCTGACGCTCTTGGTCGATCGCAACTACCGGGTGCCGGGTTGGCGTTGCTTGGAGTGCAACTGGGTTGGCTTGGTCGCTGTTGATCGTTGTCCGGCGTGCGGAGGCAGTACCACGCCGGTCGCGGACGCAGTGGGCGAACTCGTCCGCCTTGCCATTGTCCAAAACGGCCAAGTGGAGGTGGGGGAGAACATACCTGCGCTGGACGAACTTGGGGGAGTGGCAGGAGTGTTGCGCTACGGATAGAGGGCGACTGAGTCTCTACACAATCACGGGCCTCTCGGTAGCCGGCGGCAAGGATTCTTCCTTGGCCGGGGTGTAACTTGGCTGCGGCGATGACGTGCGGCGGAACCCACGGACCGCCGTGCCGGGGTCTGTCGCGCTTGCCTAGCAGCCGCATTCCCCTCGGAAGCCACAAAGACGTCGTCGTCGCGTGGGCGGCATAGGCTGCGCGGACTCAAGCTGAGGTGCGCTCTCGGCGATAGAGTAACGGTATGATGACGTCGGAGGCAAACAGCACCACCGAAATGGCGTGTCCGCAGTGCGGAGCCCCAGTACCCTTGCCGGACTACGCAGATCTGGCAGTCTGCGCGTTCTGCGGGTCGACTTTGGTGCGCGAACGGCCTCCTCTGCCCGAGGAGAGCGTCGGCCACACACAAGAGCGTTCCGCCGCCCCCCCAGCTGACGCGACTGCCTCTCCGGCTGATACGATCGTCTTCGCGGGTGACCCCACCGCCGCCGGCGCCGCAGTTTCGGCCCCGGCCGTTCCAGAAGAGGCTGTACTCCGTTCGGTTCGTTGCCCGCAGTGCGTGGGCCCCTTGGGCGTCCGAGAGGGTCGGCGGATCCTTGTGTGCCGCCATTGCGGCACGCGGGTGGCTGTTAGAGAGAACGGAGGAGTCTCGCGCTGGTACTTCCCGACACGCGTTGAGCGGTTGGAAGCGGCATCGTTGGGTGCACGGTGGCTGAGCGAACATCCCGGTATCACTCCGGCGGCCCGGGAGTCGAGATTGATTGGGGCGCGCCTCGTATACGCTCCCATTTGGGAATATCGGACACTCCTGGCCGGTTGGGAATTTGGGTACAAGATGCGGACCCAGACCGAGCTGGTCGCATCGCCCAACCAAATGATGTCGGGCTTAGGCGGACAGACGGAGCATGAACGGCTCGAACTCCGGTTGGTCAAAGAGAGGGTGAAAGAACCACGCCTTCAGGAGCGGCGTTTCTATCAGGAGGCGACCGATTTCCGGGGACTGGAGGCGACGCGACCTCGGGTCACGGGTAGAGAATTGCTCCTCCCCCTTCTTGCCGGCGAACTGGATCCTGCGGCTACGGTCCTAGAGGTTGACGGTACGGCTTCGGTAGTCGTAGAACGCGGGCGCAAGTCGGTTCTACAGCCTCTCACGGCTTCGGTCTCTCCTGAGATTCACCTGTTCACATTCCGGGAATCGATCTCGCTCCTTTACCAGCCGCTCTGGCTGCTCCGCTTTCAGGCCGGGGAGAAGACGTGCCGCATAGTCGTGAACGGCCGTGACGGCACCGTGAATTCCGCCTTTGCTCCGGCAGACAACCGCAGGCGGCTCGTCGCCTTGGGTGCTCAGGTTCTTGCGGCGGTTGTCATAGTGGCGGTGCTCATCTGGTTGGCTGCAACGCGCACCGATGTGCGTATGTCCATGGCGGCCTTGGCCGTGATAGTGTCTGTGGTGGTAGTTGTGACGGTCGCTCGATTCCGCACGCTGGGGGAGGTGGAATACCACGAACCTTTCTCCGGATGATCTGGTTCCGTTGATCTGCAATAGTTGCGGTCTTCGCCTAGAGGGTGGTGATGACGCTGCCATCTTTCTGTGCTTCAACTGCGGGGTGGCGCACGAGCTGCTGGAGGGAGGGTTGGCCTCGTTCTCGCCGGCCACAGCCGCAAGCACCACCAGCCTTGCAGTGGCGGGAGTTACGCAGTATCTGGCTGTTTGGCGTCTGACGGTCTCGATAAAGGGGGCGGCTGACTCCGCCTGGGAACGCATACGAAAGACTACGGCCCCGAACCCTGCTTACCTGTACGTCCCGGCTTTCTCGCTCATGCGAGGGGTGGTACAACGCTTGGGACTGAGTCTGACAGAGACACAACCAGAACTGGAGCTGGAGCCGGGACTCCACGGGCTCAGTGACAAGCGGCCTATGCTTGCAGAGGTGGGCGACGGAGCCGTGTTTGGCGCTGCTGCAGAAGGGGTGGCAGTGGAGGGGACGCCGGATGCTGGGGGTGGCAGTTTCGGTAGGTACTCACCGGTGGTGATGAGTCGGGAGGACGCGCGCACTTTGGGCCGGTTCGTTTATCTGGCGGTCGAGTCCCACGAGGCGCGGGACTTGGTCTCTGTGGAATACGAGCTTGAGACGACCGGGGAGGAGCTGCTGTTCATCCCCGCGGTCTGGGATCCGCGCTGCATACACGAATATAGTTGGAGGCTGCTGCTGCGTGAGTTTGATGGTCTGGTGGCTTAGCTCAGCACCGCGCGACGAGCCCAAGGAATGGAAGGTCTAATCGGAGGGAGAACATGACCGGCATCGACGACAGGATATTGGAGAGCAAGAACTGGTTTGAACGGTTCATGGAGAAGGTCCCTCTTTACAAGGGATACAAGAAGAAAGAACTGGGGCGGGAAGCCGACAAGATCGAGCGGGTGTTTGTGGCCGAGAACCTCGACTCCTGTCTTGCCGGGCTGGATGAGCTCAAACTCGACCTCTTGAAGAGCGGCAACTTGGAAGCGTTGGGTGAGGTTGACGTGACCATGCGCAAGGTGCGTAAGGTAAGGGACCGCATCCAGTTCGCAGACTACGGTTACGCGGGCATGTTCGATGCCACCAAGGTAGGAGCCGAAAAGATCGAAGAACTACGGGCATTTGACCAGAGCTTGGAGGCCGAGACGGGCGGCATTCGCGACCTAGTAGGGGCCTTGGCGGTCGGCAGTCCCTCGCTGGCGGCCGATGTCAAGCTGCTTGGCGCCCGTCTCGATGCGCTAGATGCACGTTTTTCTGAACGAGAGAATCTGATCACCGGAGCAGGGAGGTAACTGATGGCCCTCATGAATCTCATCGAATTCGTCGACGAGACAGGGGCCGAGATGGCCCATCGTGTCCCTGAGCAGGGGTCGGGTGAGTTCAAGCTGGGCTCGCAGTTGATTGTGCGTGAGAGCCAGTGGGCCGTGTTCTTTCGAGACGGCAAAGCCTACGATGTCTTCGATGCCGGGAGGCATACGCTCTCGACCCAGAACATCCCGTTGCTTACGTCGATCCTGACCGCGCCTCTATGGGGGGACACGCCCTTCCGGTGCGATGTCTTCTTCGTGAGCAAGCGGACTTTCTTGGATCTCAAGTGGGGCACCGTTGAGCCCATCCTGTTCCGGGACTCTGAGTTCAAGATGATCAGGCTGCGCTCTAACGGTATCTACACCTTCCAGATTACCGATCCCAAATTGTTCGTGGTCAAGATCGTCGGGACCAGGGGCATCTATACCAATCTCCAGATTGAGGACTTCCTCCGTGGCGTCATAGTCGGTCGGCTGGCGGACATCCTGGGTGAGACCCTCGACTCGGTTCTCGATCTGCCCCGCTACTTCGACGAACTGGGAGCCGGTCTCAAGGCCCGCATCAGGGAGGACTTCGCCCAATACGGCTTGGCCATGGTGGACTTCGTCATCAATGCCATATCGCCGCCCGACGACGTACAGAAGCGTATTGACGAGCGTTCCGGCATGGAAGCCGTGGGCGGTATGGATCGGTACTTCCAGTACAAGGCTGCCCAGGCTATCGGCGATCTGGCCAGGACGGGCGGGGGTACGGGTGAGGGCACTGGTGACATCGGCACGGCGGCCACGGCCGGTCTCGGTTTGGGAGCGGGCGCCGGACTGGGGATGATGATCCCCGGTATGCTGCAGCAGGCTATGGCCGGAGGAGCGCAGCCCAAGGTCCGCTGTCCAAACTGCCACGCGGATGTGGCTTATGGGAGCAATTTCTGCCCGAATTGCGGCGCGAACCTTACGGCGACTGTGCAGTGTCCGCAGTGCAAGGCGAACAATCCGGTTGGCGCCAAGTTCTGCGCCAACTGTGGCTATGACCTGAGCGGGTCCACGTCGACTCCGGCGCCTGCCCCCGCGACCGGACCGGCTCCGAACGACGAGGCCGGATCCGGGGCTGCCGAAGAAGGCGGGCAATGAGCCGACGGTGCCTCTGGAGCCTGTTGCTCCTAACCTCGGTCTGCGCGTTTTTCGCCGTACTCGTCGGGCCCGGGAGCGCGGCCCTGGCAAAAGAGTGGCGCATCGACAGCCTCGACGTAGTGCTCGATGTCCAGGAGAACGGCGACGTGATCGTCGACGAGACGGTCACGTTCAGCTTCGAAGGAAGCTACCGTTTTGTAGCCCGCGATATCCCCACGAAGAATACGGGGGGCATCACCGACATTGAGGTGCGCGATGCAGACGGCTTTCCGCTCCCCAAGGGAGATGGACCGGGGACATTCAGCACCTTCAAGGAGGGCGACACCCTTTTCATACAGATGAACTTCGACCTCGCCGACACGTCAGCGACCTGGACCATCCACTATCGGGCCCGGACCGTGGTGATGTTCTTCGATGAAGGTGACGAATTACGCTGGTTTGTGTTTGACGCCTCCACTCCGGTTCCCATCGGAGCAGTGAAAACCACCGTTAAACTACCGGGGTCTGTGGCGTCGACGCAGATGACTCAGGCGGTCCAGGCGGGGTTCGGCGTGGAGACCACCGTCACCTCTCCAGGGCCGTCGACTATGGTGTATCAAGCTGAAGATGTCCCGCCATACACGAACTTCTGGATCGTGACCGGTTTCCCAAAGGGAGTGGTCAAGTACTCGTGGACGGCGCGGCGGGTCGCGGAGTTTGTCGTTCCGAAGATCGGCTTCATGCTGCCCATTGCGTTCTTTCTCGGCATGCTGCTGATCTGGCGGCGCCGAGGTCGAGACGAGCCTGGGACGGTGTATGCCACGTATGTGAGCGAACCACCCTCCGGTCTTCCGCCCGGCTTGGCGGGAGCCCTCATAGACGAGAAGGTCGATATCAAGGAAGTGATCGCCACCATCGTCGACCTCGCTCGGCGCGGATACCTTGAGATAACCGACACCAACAAAAAGGGGCCCGCCCGCAAGGCCCTCACCATCTTCACACGGCGGAAGCCGTTGGACGACCTGCAGGGTTTCGAGCGGCAAGTAGCCGAGTCGCTCTTCGACGCAGCCCATCCCGACCAGGTCACAACAGCCGAGTTGAAGAACCATTTCTACGTACACGTCGGACCGATAGTGAACCAGGTTTACACAGAAGTAACCGAACGAAAGCTGTTTTACAGGAACCCTCACAAAGTGCGGCAACGTTGGTTTGGCTACGGAGTCCTGGTGGCGGCGGTCCTGGGCGGCCTGACCGTAATCATGGCATTCGCGGAACTGACCGGGTGGGGCTGGTTCATGCTCGGTTCCATAGTCTCAGTGATCATCGTGTGGGCCTTTGCTCCGCACATGCCGCAAAGGACGCCGGCCGGTGCGCAGGAGCAAAGGAGATGGGAAGCATTCCGCAACTACCTGCGGGATCTCACTCGGTTCCACGATATGCCTGCTGCGAAAGAGAGCTTCGAGAGATATCTCCCGTACGCGATCGCGTTCGGTGTGGAGAAAGAGTGGGTGCGGCGGTTCGAGGGTCTCACAGTCTCTTCTCCCGACTGGTACCATCCTCCGGTGGTTTTGCCGTATCCTTCGGGGACCGGCGGCACGGGAGGTGGTCTGAGCCCGGCGGGAATCCCATCGGGAGCGCCCGGGGGCGGCCTGAGCCTTGACACCATCTCCGATGGACTGTTCAGGAGCTTGGGCAATATGTCGAGTGTGCTGACCGCGGCACCAGGGTCGAGCGGGGGCTCCAGTAAGGGTGCATTTGGCGGGGGCGGGTCTTCCGGCGGTGGCTTTGGAGGCGGGTTCTCCGGTGGGGGCGGAGGGGGCGGATTCCGGGCCGGTTAGATACTCGTGGTATGGTGGCGGCGCCCGGCCGTCGAGTCGGATGCGGCGCGAGAGGGCAGCTACCGGGAGGGAGCGATGCGGACCAGGATATTGGGGGTCGTGCTCATCATCATCAGCTTGGGTGTCGCCGCCTGGTTGGTGGTGGGCTTGACCGAGTTGAGCGCAGGCCAAAGCCGGGCGGGACACGTGCTGGGACTCGTCCTTTTTTCTCTGCCATTTTTTGCCGTGGGTCTCTACCTGATTCTAGTCTCCCGAGGAGAGATAAAACAGGAGACGCGGGCGGACAAGCAACGGATCATCCTTAACGCAGTAACGACTCGAGGGCGGGTGAGCGTAGCCGACCTGGCGATCGAGTGCAATCTGACCCGTGACCAAGTGAAGGAGAACATATACGATCTCATCGGCAAAGACCTTTTTCGAGGGTATGTGAACTGGGAGCGGGGGGAATTGGTCTCGGCCGAAGCGGCTCAGATCAAGGAAGGTTCCTGTCCAAATTGTGGAGGGAGACTTGAATTGGCCGGCAAAGGCTTAGTGCGGTGTCCGTATTGCGGCACCGAGACGTACCTGTCGCCGGCCGTCTCGACTTCAGGTGCGTCCGCATCTGCACCGGTCGTCGATCGGTGGACCGGTCCACCGGGCGGGGCGCCGCCTGGGGGCGACTCCCCACCCGATCCGTTAGGCCCCGTGCCGGGCTCGAGACCGTAGAAGGTTCGGTGGTCATGCGCCTCAGCTACAAGATCTGGCTTGAGTACCGGGGCAGAGCTTTCGGAGACGGCCCCGCCCGGCTCCTCGACGGTGTGGAGCAGTGGGGCTCGCTTAGAAAGGCCACCCAAGAGCTCGGCATGTCATACAACAAGGCTTGGCGGATCCTCCACGCTGCAGAGCAACGCTTGGGCTTCCCCTTGTTAGATCGCAGTGTGGGCGGGAGTCTGGGCGGAGGTTCGCACTTGACCCCCGAGGCGCAGGACTTGGTACGGCGATACCGGGCCATGGCTATCGAGGCCGATCAGGCTCTTGCAGAAGTCTTCAAGCGGCACTTTGGAGATTGGCGGGAGCCGGCACCGGCCGAACCGCCGGCCGAACCGCCGGCCCAGGCCTGAGGAAAGCGGTCGTATTCTGACACTCGAAGGCAGATGCCGCCGGATGATTGATGCCAATGGTGCTCTGACGTTGCCCACAACCGCTGTCACGCGTTATACTCTTTTCGCTATAACGAATCCTCGCCACTGTATGGATGTCCAAGGACGCTGGAGACGACGTCTGTGTGCGCCAATGAGAAGAGTAATTGTTGAGCGATAGTTGGGCCATCTACGACCGACTCCTTGCAGAGATCCCGAGTGATGGGGCGGTCGCCTCGTGCATGGTCGGGCGTAACTGGACCGTGGTGGACAGCGGTTGGGTGGGCATCGCCATGACCTACCAAGGCGATGCCGGAGGTAGCCTTCTCCGGCCTCCACACGCAGGGCGTCCACTGCAAGAGATGGCGGGCTACCTGAAGAGTTGGAATCTCCACGAGGCTTCATTGGCAACGGCGGCGGTCAACTCGTTCTACAACACTCCTGAGCGGGTCGGCGGATGGTTGAACAAGCCTCTTCGCGCTGTTCACGGACCCGGGGCTCTTACCGGCATGTTGGAGGCGATTGCCGGAAAGAAAGTGGCCGTCATCGGGCACTTCCCCCATATGGAGGCTGCGGCTGCTCGGTGTACGCTGACCGTTTTGGAAAGGGATCCCCAAGACGGCGATCTGCCTGACTTTGCTGCCGAGTATGTGCTACCAGAGCAGGACTTCGTGTTCATCACCGGCCTCACTCTCACCAACAAGACCCTGCCCCGCCTGCTCGCCCTATCTGCGGGGGCGACTGTCGTCCTCATGGGGCCAAGTGTGCCGCTTGTGCCCTGGTGGTTCGACCATGGGGTGGATGTTCTTGCGGGCATGGTGGTGGTCGACCGTGACCAAGTGTGGCGATATTGCCAAGAAGGAGGGATGAAGGGTCCCTTTCGCGACGGAGGCTGGATGGTCCAGATCACAAGAGATGACGTGGCGCCCGGGGGCCGCACGGGCGTATCCCTCAATGCCACTGAGCGTGACAGAACGGATCGACACACATGGCCGATGGACTGACCGAAACGGCCGATGTCAAGGGGGCCGAGGCCTCGGTAGCGAGTGTCGGCTCGCGACTCAGAGTCGTTGCCGGGCGCCTGAGAGTTCCCGGACTCGTTCTCCTGCCTATCTTGGTGTTCCTTTTGTCGCTGACGTTCGGTCGCTACCAGGTGTCGCTCGGTGAGTTGTTCGTCCTGTTCGGCTCTAAGCTTGGACTGACCGACGCCACGGTTTCGCAGGAAGTAAGCACCGTCATCCTGAATATCCGCCTGCCGCGCATCTTGGCAGCAATGCTTATTGGTGCCGGACTTGCACTGTCCGGGGCGGCCTACCAAGGCATGTTCCGTAATCCCTTGGTGTCGCCGGACATCCTAGGTGCCTCGGCGGGAGCGGGTTTTGGCGCAGCTCTCGGCATCATCCTGTCGAAGAGCGTGATCGTCACGCAGTTCCTCGCACTTACTTTCGGCTTGGCGGCCGTTCTGGTCACATACACGTTGGCGGGTCGTCTGCGCCGCGGCGATCCCACTCTGTTTCTGGTGTTGACGGGCATCCTTGTAGGTACCGTTTTTACGTCGTTGATATCGATAATCAAAGTACTTGCCGACCCGGCCGATAAACTCCCGACCATCACGTTCTGGCTGATGGGGAGCCTGGCGGCCATCAACCGACAGGACATCCTTATCCTCATTGGTCCCATGCTCGTGGGAGCCGTCGCTCTGCTCATTGTCCGCTGGCATCTCAACCCCCTCTCTTTCGGCGAAGAAGAGGCCCAGGCCATGGGGTCAGAGACCACCAAGATGCGGGTCATTGTGATCGGCGCATGCACTTTGATGACTGCTTCGGCTGTGGCTGTTGCGGGGATCGTCGGCTGGGTGGGTCTCATCATCCCCCATGTGGCCCGCGGCCTCGTGGGGCCCGACTATGGGAGACTCCTACCGGTGTCGGCGGTGATCGGAGCGGTCTACCTGTTGCTGATCGACGATATAGCCCGGTTGGCCGGACCTCTGGAGATGCCGCTCGGTATCCTCACGGCCCTCATTGGAGCGCCGTTCTTCATCTTCCTCTTGGCGCGGACCAGGAGGGCCTGGACGTGATTCTTGAGTTGCGACGTCTTTCGTGCGGTTATGGACGGCGTGTGGTCCTGAGCGATGTAGACCTTTCTATCACCGCCGGGGAGAATCTGTGCCTCTTGGGCCCGAACGGGGTGGGTAAGACCACCCTATTTCGCACTATTCTGGGGGCCATAGAACCCCTAGGGGGCGAGATCCTGATTGACGGCGAAAGCCTGTCGGGCCGGTCCAGACGGGAGCGCGCGCGGGTGATGGCGTATGTGCCGCAGGCGCATACGGCTCCCTTCCCCTTTCACGTGATCGACGTGGTATTGACCGGTCGTACGGCCCATATCTCTTTGACGGCCTCCCCCTCGCGCCACGACGAAGAAGTGGCGAGGGCCGCTCTCGAACGCATGGATATCGCGGACCTGGCCGACCGGCCCTACACCGAACTCAGCGGAGGAGAGCGGCAACTGGTGCTAATCGCCCGGGCCTTGGCTCAGGAGCCTCGGGTCCTTATCATGGATGAACCCTCGTCCCACCTGGATTTCGGCAATCAGGCCCGACTGTTGTCTTTGATCAAGGCCCTGGTGCACGAGCGCGACCTGGCTGTGTTGATGTCGTCGCATTTTCCCAACCACGCTTTTGCCTGCGCCTCTCGGGTAGGACTCATCAAAGACGGCCATCTGGTGGCTTTAGGTGATCCCGGTCAGGTCCTGACTGAGTCGACCTTAGAAGATATATACGGCATACCAGTACGTATTCTGGAAGGGGATCCGGAGACGGACCCCGCGCTCAAAGTCTGCGCCGCCCGAGCTTTCTGAGCCCTAGAGACCGTCTGAGTAACCACTTGAATTCCTCGCGGGGCGAGCGTTATACTCCACAGCGGATTACGCTTAATGAGAGGAGGCGATTAGTGCCGGATGAACAGGTCAAGGTCACGTATGAAATCAGGAGCGGAAAGAGAACAGGCCCGGCTTTGTCGCGATCGACTTTTTCGGTAGCAACGGTACTTATTCTCGCCTTTGTGGTGATTGCTCTATTCGGGGTGAGCATCTTGGCCTGTGCTTCCGATGGCGGCCCTACAAATACATCCGCAGGCTTGACATCACAGGATATGGTCACTATAAGCGACCACGCTGGTAGGCAGGTGAGTATCCCCTCGAAGATCGCCAAGGTTTTTTGCACCGGCCCGACCGGAACCTCGCTGGTGTATACGCTTTCGCCGGAGCTTCTGGTCGGGTGGAATATAACCCCGACCGAGCGGGAGCTAGAGTACATACCGGCCGAATACCGGCCTCGGATGGGTCTGGGGGGTTGGTTCGGTAAAAACACCACCGGCAATATCGAGGAGATCATCAAGCTGGGCCCGGATGTGGTGCTGAGCATCGGCACCATAGACGAGGGCGCTGTGTCCGATGCTGAGCGCGTTCAGGGGCTGTTGGGCAGACCCGTGGTCCTCGTCGACTCTACGCTTACCAAAACCGGTGATTCCTACCGGTTCGTGGGTGAGATTCTCGGGCTGCGGGAAAAAGCCGAGGCGCTGGCTTCGTACTCCGACGATGTTATCCAGCAGGCCAGAGATAACACGGCTCGACTTGCGGAGAAAGACAAAGTCAGCCTCTACTACGCTGAGGGAGGCAAAGGGCTGCACACCGATCCTGAGGGTTCCAACCATACTGAGGTATTCACGTTGGTGGGCGCCCGCAATGTCGCCGATGTCGACCTCCAACAGGGATACGGCATGGCTGCGGTGTCGCTGGAGCAGGTTATCGCTTGGAATCCAGAGGTAATCATGATTGCCGGTGACCCCGCCGGTGAGTTGAACGTCTATGAGCAGATAACTACCGGAACCGACTGGGCTACCATCCGGGCCGTCAAGGACGGGCGGGTCTACGTGATCCCTCACGGGCCGTTCGATTGGATCGACCGCCCCTATTCGATCGGCCGCATCCTTGGTATCTGTTGGGTAGGCAATCTGCTCTATCCAGAGCTCTACGACTTCGATATCCAGGACCGGGTCAAAGAGTTCTACAAGCTCTTCTACCATCTTGACTTGACCGACACCCAGCTCCGTACGCTCATGGAGCACGCGGGCCCTGACTTCTAGTACGACTTCACACAAGGAGGATTCGACCATGACCATCAACCGTGCCCATTATCGTGTTATGGTCGCCGTGCTGTTGGCGACCGGGCTGCTCTTGTTGTTCTGCGGTTGCGGCGGTGACGACAAAGCCACCTCGACCGGCCCTGAAGCTCCGGCGGGAGGATCCAGTGGGAACGTCTCCGTCAAAGGCCTGGTGGATGATCCGGAGGTTCTCACCGCGGGCAGACTGGAGGAGATGACCGTGATCGAGATCACGGTCGACCATCCCAAACTAGGCATGACGGACTATCGAGGCGTGCGCCTGAGCGATCTCTTCGCGTCCCTGGGTGTGAAGGAGGGGGCCGCTTCGTTGACCATGACCGCATCCGACGGCTACATGGCCGAGGTTCCGCTGGCCGACATCCGAGAGAGTACCGATGCCATGCTTGCCATGGGCGACGGGGGGGCACTTAGTGTGGTGATGCCGGGTATCGAGTCGAAGTCCTGGGTCAAAGACGTCGTGGCCCTCGAATTCAAATGATCCTGACTGCGAGCGGACGTATGCGCACCCTTGAAGAAGACCTCGAAGCCGCCCAGACCTTCCATGGGCACCTTTGCCATGGGATGGTCATGGGTGTGAGGATGGCGCGCTACGCCTGCCGCCGGCTTGGGATAGACGATCCAAGGTCGTACCGCGACCTGGTGGTGTACGTAGAAATGGATCGCTGCGCCAGTGATGCGGTGAGTGTGGCGACAGGGGTGACATTAGGGAAAAGGCGTCTCAAATGGATCGATCACGGCAAGATGGCGGCCACCTTCGTCGATTTGGCCACCGGTAGGGCCATCCGGCTCGCCCCTAGATCAGAAGTGCCGCACGCGGGCCGCGATGTCGACCCGATCGAGTTCTGGAAGGACTGGTCCGACGAACGACTATTCAGCGTCACACCGGTGACCATGACCGTACCCGAAGAGGATAGACCCGGACGTCCGCTCCGGAGTGTCACGTGTGCATGTTGTGGCGAGCAGGTACAGGACGGGCGCGACGTCATAGTCGACGGCCGGACTCTATGCCGGGGTTGCGCACATGGAAGCTACTATCAGGTGTGAATCTCGAACGTTCCTGTCAAAGGCCGGAGGCGCTGGTGTCCCCTCCTAACGTGGTCTACGTGATAACCGGCGAACGAGGCTCCGGCAAGAGTACCCTCTGCGGGTGGGTAGCTCATGAAGCGGGGCGACGTGGCCACGTCGTCGCGGGCATCGTCACGGAACGGGAAGGTGGCGCCGACCCGGTCTCAACCCGCCGGGTAGTCGACCTGCGCTCGGGCGAGGCAAGGCTTTTTGGTTCGAGAGAGCACGGCCGAGTCCCGAGTGAAGAGGCTGGATGCGATGCCAACGTTGGTATGACCGGCGATCCACTCACTCCGGGATGGGGATATGAGAACGGCGTGTTTTCCTGGGCGAACACGGTGCTCGCCCGGTCGACTCC
>JAXGNF010000024.1:0-28731 GCA_040768135.1 Thermoleophilia bacterium
GCTCCGCGCAAAGGGCACGGGGCCGCACGGTGTTCCCGTGAAACACACGACCGCTTTATCTTCCCCGGCCGACCCCTGCCGGCGGCGGCGGCGCAGGCGCCGCGCCTCCCCGACTCGTAGTGTAAGCCCTTCAGAATCCATGTGCTCCAGCAGCGCCTGACTATAACGTCGCGACGTGTCAAGCAGGTCACGAACCTCAGCGAGCGTAATCTGACCTGCCTCCTCCATCGCAGCTGTAATACGTGCCAGAAGCGTGTCCAGCCTGTCGGGAGGGTAGTAGAGGTCTTCACTTACCCTGACCAGTCGACCTTGGCGCACCAGGGCGTCGATGATCTTCTGAGCCTCTCGGTCGGCAAGACCAACTGCGGCGGCAGCCGTCGTCACGGTCGGCGTCTCAGCCGATCCCGGCACCTCGAACTGCCCGAACAGACGCTCTACAACCTCAGCTTGAGCACCTTCCGCCACCGCTACCGCTCCGGCCCAGCGATATCCGTGCTCAGTCCGGACAATCTCCCCATCCCTCTGCAGTCGCTCCAAGGCGGCGTCGAGGGCCGGGGCTTCCCTACCTCGGACCAACTCCCGTCGTAACTCGCCCAGAGTGAGGTACGGGTTCAGCACATCGTCCTCTGCTTCAACCCGCAGCCTCGTGAGAGCTTCATCCGCGAGCGCAAGCAACGATGGCCCGTGGAACAGGCGCACGTTCGCGGTCGTCGGGAGTTCGTCCGCAGTATCGACTATACCTGACCGCGCTGCGGCCCCGGACTCCGAGGTGAGGGCGTGGCCGTCAGCCAGCAGACCGCCCACCGCTACTCTGATCTCTGGCGCTTCGAATCGCCATAGGTAAGGACTCGCTTCCAGTCTCCCGCGTACCAGGCCGGACGGGAACGATTCTTGGAGCAGAAGAGTGGAGATCACGTCCGGCGTCCCCTCTTCCAGAAGAGCCAGGCGCTCGTGCCAACGGCGCCCGGTGCTGTGCTTGCGCGGAGCCGGGTCGATCACCCTACCCCCACCGATCGTCGTCACCGGAGTTATCGAACGAAGGATGAACTGGTCTCCAGGGTAGACGAGAGCCCGCTCTTCGAACCTGATCTGCGCGTAACAGGACTCTCCAGGCTCGAGCGTCTCGCGGTCTGCAAGAACCACCTTGGCCAGCATCTCGGCCGTCCCGTGATCAACCCGCACCCGCGACACTCGAAGGAGGGGGGCACCCGCGTTGGAGAGCAGAACAAGACGCACATCGGCCAGGTACGTGGGCTCTATAGCCGGGTCTTTCACGACCCATTGCCCCCGGTCGACGTCATCCCGGTCAAGACCGGTCAAGTTGAGGGCCACGCGTTGCCCGCCTGCCGCCGCAGCCACCTCCCGATCGTGCACCTGGACACTCCGCACCCGCACTTCACGTAGTCTGGCCGAACCCCGGCCCGGACGCGGTGGCAGGATGGCGACCGTGTCTTCAGCCCCTATCTTCCCCGACCACAGAGACCCAGTTATCACCGTGCCAATCCCTTTGAGTGAAAAGACCCGGTCGACCGGCATACGGGTGGCCGGATAAGCAGGGCGGGGTGGCACCTGCATGCCCAGTTCGTCCAGCGCCGCCACCAGGGTAGGCAACCCTTCCCCGGTGGCGGCGCTCACCGGTACAACAGGGGCCCCTGCATACTTGGTCGTGGTCAAGAGCTCCTCCGCGTCGGCCGCGGCCAATTCGACCAGTTCGGCATCGACCATGTCCACCTTGGTAAGCACAACCACGCCCGTCGGGATCCCTAAGAGCTCGATGATACGCAGGTGCTCTCGCGTCTGCGGCATGACCCCGTCATCGGCCGCTACGACCAACATGAAGAGATCGATCCCTGTGGCTCCGGCCACCATGGTCTTGACGAAGCGCTCATGACCAGGAACGTCCACCACGCTCATGTGACGCCCGCTCGGCAGCACCAATTCAGCAAAGCCCAGCTCGATGCTGATGCCGCGCTTCTTCTCCTCCTTCAGACGATCGGTGTCGCGGCCTGTCAAAGCCTTGACCAGAGTGGTCTTGCCGTGATCGATGTGACCGGCCGTGCCGAGAGTGAGAGGGCGATCTGCCATATCCACTTCCCGGTTACAGCCCCATACCGAACGGAGGGTCCGGCGCCACCGAGCCATCCGGAGCAGAGTGGACTTCGGACCGCCCCCCGTCTGACGTCCCCACAAGACGGGCTTCCGCCCAGGCCACACTCTCAGCAACCGCTTCTACGTCCTTCTCATCTAACGCTACCACGTCCAAATGTAGACTGTCCTGGGCCACCCGAGCCACGACCGGTAACGGGGCCTGCCGCAACTCAGCCTCGAAGGCTGCCATGGTAGGAAGGGCCTGAGCGGGAGTCGTTTCGTCGACCGAGGTACCTCCCAGACTTCCCGCGGCCTTCGTCGGACGAGCGGTGCCCCCAAAACCAGCCTCGGGGACTGATGAGCCCGGAAAGCGTATGCGCACGGCGTGGGACGGCAACTCCACCAAAGGCATCGAGCCACCGCCCGCGCGAGCGCTGGATTCCTCTACTTCCAAGACGAAACCGTCGCCACAGCGCCGTTCGATGGCCGCCTGCAATGCGGCAGCGAGCGCAGCCGTCTCCTCCGTGGTGCGGCTGAGGAAGCGGAGGGTCGGTACCTCCCGCCGCGCCCGCTCCTGATCCTGGTATGCCTCCAGAGTGGCCTCCAAAGCGGCTAAGGTCATCTTGTCGAGCCTCAGCGCCCGTGCGACCGGGTGCCTGCGCAATCGGCCGATCACCTCGGTCTTCCCCGCCAGGATCCCTGCTTGCGGACCCCCCAGCAGCTTGTCGCCGCTAAAGCAGACGACATCGGCGCCTGCCCGCAGCGATGTGGCCACGCTGGGCTCTCCCCGGAAGACATCGAGGTCGTTGAGTGCGCCACTGCCCAGATCATCGGCCACCAGGAGCCCGCGGCGACGGCCCAGATCGACCATCTTCACCAAGTCCACCTCCTCGGTGAAGCCGAGGATCCGATAGTTGGAGGTATGCACCCGCAGTAGAAGGGCGGTATCGGCGCCGATCGCCGCCTCATAATCCTCGATACGGGTGCGGTTAGTAGTCCCAACCTCGACCAGGCGGACACCCCCGGCCCGGATGATATCGGGCAACCGGAATGAACCTCCTATCTCCACCAACTGACCCCGCGAGACCAGCACTTCGCGCCCGGAGGCCAGCGCCATGAGAAGGAGCAGAGTAGCTCCGGCGTTGTTGTTGACTGCGAAGGCCGCTTCGGCCCCAGTGACCCGCTTGAGCAATGCTTCGACATGGCTCTCCCGCGTGCCCCTAGTCCCTGACTTCAGGTCGTACTCGAGATTGCAGTACGTGCGGGCGACCTCAACCACCCGTTCGACCGCTCTCTCCGACAAGGCCGACCTACCCAGGTTGGTGTGGATCACTACACCGCTGAGATTGACGACCCGTCGGAGACTGGGTTGGGCCCACGCGTCGAGCAACGCGGCGGCCTCCGCCAACAAGGCCTCCGAAGCGGCCGGACCACCCAACGCTCCCGACGCCCACTCGACCGAGAAACGCCCCGGCGAAACGTCTGCCAGGATACTTCTTCTCGCCCCGTCAACCGCCGTGCGGACGGCCTCCAAAACCTGGGGGCGAGAGAAACGCTCCACGAGGAGAGCGGCAATAGGATGACTGAGCAACTCCTCCACCGAAGGCAGCGCCCGAAGCGCTTGCTGTCTGGTCTCGTCCACCAGCGCCTCCGGCCGCCCCCTAGCTGACCCGGTCTAAGAAAAAACAGGCCATCGAAGCAAGAGTGTCACGCGCGAGCGACGGACGCAGCGCGCTCAGATGTGAACGTCCTTCAGCAATCAGGTTCCGCGCCGTCTCGCGCGCATAGTCGATGGACCCGTAGCGCTCCAGAAGATCCACGACTTCCGCTGCCTCCGCCAGGCTTTTGTCCTGCCGCAAACGCAGTAGCTCGATCAGACGTTCCCGGTCGGCCGAGTCCGCGGTCGACAAGCAGTGGATGACCATGAGCGTCCGTTTGCTCTCGAGGATATCGGTGAGATAGTCCTTCCCCATAGTCGACTCATCACCCAAGACGTCGAGGAGATCGTCCTGGATCTGAAATGCGATGGAGGCGCTTTTACCTAGGGCCTCCAGCGCCTGCCTTTCGGCGTCGGTGGCGCCGCCGATGATCGCTCCGGCTCTTAGCGGCGAGATGCCGCTGTAGTAGCCGGTCTTTCCCAAAGCCATCCGGAGATAGTCGTCAGGCGTCAGATCATAGACGTCGTCGCGCACCCATCCAACATCGAAAGCCTGGCCCTCTACCGTCCGCTCGCTCATTTCGCCGATTATGTCGACCACCGCCAACTTGGTGGCGTCGTCGAGTAGTGGGTCGCGGACCACCACGGTGCAGACCAGTCCCAAAGCATAGTCGCCCGCGTTGATGGCCAGGGGTTCCCCATGAATGATGTGCGCGCACTTCTCTCCCCGTCGCAGGAGACTGCCGTCCATGATGTCGTCATGGATGAGCGCGGCGGCATGGAAGAACTCGATGGCGCACCCAGTGGACACGGCTCTACGGGGATCGCCTCCTACCGCCTCGCAGGCGAGCATAGTCATAGCGGGACGGGTGCGTTTGCCACCGCGCCCAATGAACTCGTCAAGAATGCCGTACAGGTAGCGATCAAGATCGGAGCCGCGCGGGACCCTGTTCAGATAGCGATGAAGATGCTCATCGATCTCCGGACTGACCGAGTTAAGATAGCCGATGAAGAGGTCGTCCTCCATGCGAGGAACGATAGCACACCGCCACCCTGATACTGCAGGCACTCCCCCGCGACCGGCCTCTACGCGCGGCCACGCACCGCGACGGCCAGCAATGCTCCAATGATCATTAGGGCGATGGAAAACAGATAAGTGGTTCGCATTGCACGCGCAAACTCGCCCATGACGAAGTCCATATTGAGCATGTCTTTGAAGAAGCCGACCATTTGCTCCGCCACCGATGCCGGAAGGCGGTCAAGCACCGCGGTAAGCCCCTCCGGCATTGACGCGCCCAGCCCTCCTCCCGCTCGCATCCGGCCCATGTCGATAACCGACGACCCCACGACGTCGACTATCTGCCGCTTGACATCAGAAGGAAGAGCAAACGGGGCTGCATCGAGCTTGGCGACCACGCCTTCCCCGATGTAGGCGACTACGCGATTCTGCAACACCGCACCCATCACAGCGATCCCCAACACGGCCCCGATTTGTCGCACGCTCGACAGCACGCCCGAGGCCTGTCCGGCCCGCTCAGGCGCCACAGACCCCATAACGGCTGAGGTACTGGGAGGCATCACCATCCCGATACCGAACCCCGAGATCGCGAATGGGAGCACAAAATCCTGCCAAGCCCCGCCGGTCACCATGACCCGCCGGGTCAGGTAGAAACCAAGGGCGGTGATGAGCATACCGGCGAACATCAGCCATCGGGGACCGATTCGATCGGAAAGTGTCCCCGAGGTTGGTGACGCCACGATGACGACGGCCGCGAGCGGAGTCATGACCAATCCGGCCTTTATGGCACTGTAGCCGAGGATGGCCTGGAGAAACACTGGAAGGAGGAAGAACACGCCCATCATCCCGAACTGCAGGACCAGCCCTACACCGTTCGTCAGGCTGAACGTGCGGTTTCTAAACAGCCTCAGATCCATGAGCGGCTGTACCTGTCGTCGCTGGATCAGAATGAAGAACGCGAATCCCACCATGGTCGTCGCGAAGAGCCCCAAGATCAGACCCGAGGCCCACCCGTACTTCTGACCCTCAATGAGAGCGAAAGTCAAGGCGAATAGAGTGGCAGTGAGCACGGTCACGCCCAGAGTGTCCATCTGTTTGACCGACACGGGGTCGGTGGATTCGGGGATGTACCTGAGCGCCACCAGCAACAGGACCACCCCGATGGGCACGTTAATGAAAAAGATCCACCGCCAAGAGGCGGCGTCCACCAATAAGCCTCCAAGACTGGGGCCCAACGCCAAAGAGAAACCGCTCACCGCACCCCAGAAACCCATGGCTTTGCCCCGCTCCTGAGGCGAAAAGACATTAGCGATAATGGAGAGGGTGTTCGGCATCATGAGGGCTCCACCCAATCCCTGCAGGGCCCTGAATCCGATCAGCCAGCCAACACCCGGAGCCAGGCCACAGGCCAGCGAAGCCAGGGCGAAGATGCACAGGCCGGCAATGAAGACCGCCTTGCGCCCATACAGGTCGCCGAGTCGTCCGGTAGTGATCAGAAGAACAGCGAAGACGAGCAGGTAGGCATTCATCACCCACTCGATCTCGGCAAAACCCGTCTTGAAAGCAGTAAGGATGCTGGGGATGGCGATGTTGACTATGGTGCCATCCAGCAAGATCATGAAGACACCCATGCAGAGGATGGCTAACACCAACCAGCGGCGCCTACTCTGACGGATATCGGCCACGGCTCCGGAGGTGGCCCCGGGCGCACTAACAGGCGCCACTCCTGCCTCAGGCCGGCTTCCCACTGGACCGCCCGGCGCCTTCAAAGTTCGACCAGTTTGAAGCTCACCAGGTCCCCGATCACTACAATCCGCTGCTTGGCACTGTAGAGCGGGTGGCAGGCGGCCAGCGACACCTGCTCTATACCTACCGACCGCACGGTTTCGACCTCATCGGGATAAACGATGATGTTCTTCGTGACTATATACCGAGCCACTACATAGGGCATAATCAACTGGATCTCGTCGCCCAATTCTACATCACCCAACTTGAAAAAAGGCGCCCCGTAGGTCGTCCGATGACCGGACACGACGAAGTTGCCTCCTTGGCCGGGGAACGGAGTCTCCTCCCAGTGACCGGGCCCTTCTTTGAGGTCGGACTTGCTGGTTCCCTCGAGCATGATCACATCAACGTCGATGCTGGGGATCACGACCCTACCCAAAGGAGCCCGCCTCTGCCCACCCACTTCTTCAGCAAAGGCGTCGGCCGCCGCCCTGAAGGCTGCCAGTCTCGCGGCCTGCGCAGCCTTCGCCGCCGCCACCGCCGCCTCAGCGGCTGAGATCTGCTCTTCTGTGGCCGACGGGGGCGGCGCAGTTGACGTGGTTGTCGTCACCGAGACAAACTCGACCTCGGGGATATCGACGACTGAGACCGTAAGCTGGGGACTTATCTCCTCAAGTTTCTGCCGGAGGTCGCGCTGCTGGAGCCAAGTGTAACCGCAGGAACCTAAGAAATATCCAGGAAGGGAGAGGACCCCGGCGATGATCATCAGATTCGCCACCCAGCGGAGCCATGACCGACGTTTATGACGTCGACGCGTCGGACCTTGTTCCGGTGACACACCCGAAGCAGACGCGGACAAACGGCCGATGCCGGCAGGCGCGCCCGTCGACGCGCCGTCAAGCCCAGGAGCCACCTGGTCCGGCGACTCAGAGGCTGATGGCTCTACCGACTCGTCACCCATAGCGTGGCAGAGTATAGCTGAGCAGCCGAGGCCGGCACCACGCGCCGCCCAAAACTAACGGCAAGGAAGCACCCCGCCCGACACAGCCGGCCCGAGGCTGCGAGTGTGTGTTGACACCAGTACCCCCGGAGCCGAGCACAGTCACAGCCTACGGGCTCAGCGTCCGCTGCGGACCTCTTCTTTGATCCGTTGGATATGGCCCCGACCTAGAGCCTTCACCTCACAACCCAACTCGAAATACCGACGGATCTTCGCATCGTCCAAGATTCCGAAACAGTCAATGACGGCCGGCTTCGATCCGGCCCACTCCACCACCTGATCGGGGTCGAGATCTAGATAGGGAGCGTGCCGCACAGCGAATATCACCGCCTCGACACCTCGAAGAGCGGCCGCTAAGTCCTTCTGCACGCGAAGGTGTGGCAGTTCCTGTTGGTTGCGGAAGAAACGTGCCAATGACTGTCCGGTGGCCGGGTACGTGTCGGGTGTTTCGATCTCGTACCAGTGCTCCACATACGGATCATGCACGCTCAATTCGGCCCCCATTTCGGCGAGTTTCCGCGCCACAAGTTCCGAGCCGCTGTAACGGGTGTCACCGACGTCCTCCCTGTAGCTGGCTCCACAGATAAGGACCCGAGCTCCGGCTATGTAGCGCCCCATGTTTCTGAGGGCATCCCTGGTGAGTTCGGCTACGTGTAGGCTACGAGTATCGTTTATATCGATGGCGGTGGTGGTGATATTGAAGATGTCGTCCTCGAAACCCAGGATGTGCTTGTAGGCCCAGTAGCCTAGGCCGCCGTCTTTGGGGAGACAATAGCCACCGATGCCGGGTCCCGGAAAGATGATGTTGCTGTGAGTGGGCCTCACCTTGATTGCCTGTATCACTTTGATCAGGTCAACGCCGTTGCGCTCCGCGAATAAGCTCCACTCATCCAGAAAAGCCAGGATAGTGGCTCGGTAGGAGTTCTCGACGATCTTGGTAGTCTCGCTCTCGATCGGGCGGTCCATGACGGTCAGGGGGTAGTCGGAGGTGTTGAGAACCTCCTCCAGGAACCTGACCACCCGTTGTGTTGCCTCCTCGGTACAGCCGGAGCAGACCCGCCAGAAGTCCCTGACAGAGGCCACATACTGTCTGCCCGGCATGACCCGCTCATAGCTGTGGGCCAACACGGGTTCGGATTCGATACCGCGGGCTTGGAAGGCCTTACGCATGATTGGGAAAGCGACGAACTCGGTGGTACCCGGAGCCACGGTGGTCTCGATCATAACCAAACAGTGAGCCGGGACCTTCTGGCCGATAGTCCGCATGGTGGCCTCAAGAGCAGTCATCTCTACCTCGCCGGTGCGCATGTCGCCCAGACTCTGCTTGAGGTAGTCGCACTGCACATCGACCACCACACAGTCGGCCAACGCTAGACAGTCGCTGTTATACGTCGCGATGAGCGTCTTTTTCTTGTTGACGCAGCGGGAGATGATGATGTCCACTTCGGGGTCTTCGGCCCTGACCGGCGACATACCCCGGTTGAGCAGAGGGATCTTCCAGAAGCTGCGGGTGCTCGGTCGTTGGCAGCCGATCACGAACTTGTTCGAGCGGCCGCTTTCGTCGGTAGCATCGGCGATGATGGCCGCCATGACGGCCCCCACGAAACCGACTCCCATGACAACTACGACTTCTTGACCCTTGGCCTTGGCTGCCGCGGCCAGTGCTGCGACGCGTTCGTACTCGGAGGCGTACTCGTCAGGCAGCGGAAGCGGGAAGCTTTCGCCCGATGGACTGACCGATACTTCTGACATGGCAACTCCGCTCACATCGCTCAACATGGACAAAGGCCGTTGTAGATAGAGATTCGTCACAGGACGGTCAAGACCTTAGCCCTCAGTCGTTCCGCCGTGGTCGGCGTCGGGCCTCCCGCCGAGTCGTGATCAGTCGGCCCTCTTGACGTCCGTGGCCCAGTTAGTCGGCGGTATCGACCTCCTTGGCCCAGTCTCGGTTCTCCCGATACCAGGAGCAGAGCCGCCGCACCCCCTCCTCCAAGCTCACTTCCGGCCGCCAGCCAAGCAACCGCGCAGCCTTCCGTATATCGGCCCAAGTGGCCATGACGTCCGCGGCGTGCATGGGATGCTGCTCGATCATAGCCTTCTCGCCGGCCTGCGCCTCGACCAAGGTAATCAACTCACGGAGATCGTGGGGACTATCGCCTCCAAGGTTGATGATCTCGTATCCGAGAGGCTCAAGACCCAGGATGGTACCCCGGGCCACGTCATCCACGTAAGTGAAATCGCGCGACTGCCTCCCGTCGCCATAGAGACGGAGCGGGCGATTTTCGTGGATCCATTGGACGAAACGAAAGAGACTCATGTCCGGCCGGCCTGCGGGACCGTAGACGGTGAAGTACCGAAAGATCGTCACATCCAGCCCGTAGAGATGGTGATAGGTGTGGCAGAGAGCCTCAGCCCCTTTTTTAGAGGCGGCATACGGCGAGAGAGGGCGATCGGTGTCGGCGTCCTCCGAGAAAGGCACCGGGTTGATAGAGCCGTATAGGCTGGAGGTGGACGCAAGCACGAACTTCTTGACCTCGTGAGCCCGGCAAAGCTCCAGCAGATTCAGGGTCCCAGTAACGTTAGTATCAACGTAGACCCAAGGATTCTCGACGCTTTGACGGACGCCCGCGCGCGCTGCTAGGTTGACGACCGCATCGAAGGGGCCGCGCTCCCGCCACAGAGCAGCTATGTCCTCCCAGTCCGCGATGTCCACAAGGTGGAAATCGAGGCCGTCTTTGCCCTGCAACATTCTCAGCCGATAGTCCTTGAGACGGAGGTCATAGGCAGTGCACATGTTGTCTACACCGCATACGTAGTGTCCCTGCTCAAGAAGCATCTCGGCCACGCGGCTGCCGATGAAGCCGGCAACGCCTGTCGCTAGGATGTGCATGGGTCGCTCCCGATCGAGTTCGCGCGGTTGAAGAGGATTCGCAGGCTCATTGATACCACAAAGGGAGAGGGGAGGATGGTTTGTTAGAATGCAGCCACAGTGACTTCGACGATAGTCCCGGCCTACCTGGTGAGGGAGAGTGACGTGACCACCACCATCCAACCCGTCATCCTGGCCGGAGGCTCCGGCACACGGCTCTGGCCGGCCTCCCGTCGTAACTACCCCAAGCAACTACTTGCGCTCACCAGCTCTCGAACCCTATTGCAGGAGACCGCTCTGCGCCTACGCGAATTCAGAGCCGTAGAAGTCTCCCCCCGACCGATCGTGGTGACCAGCGAAGAGTATCGTTTCATCGTAGCCGACCAGCTCAGGCAGATTGGGGTACCTCAACCTTTGATCGTACTAGAACCCGTAGGTCGAAACACTGCTCCAGCTCTGACTCTGGCCGCTCTACTGGTGTCCGACGGTGATCCGGTGCTCTTGGCCATGCCTTCTGATCACCTGCTCGCCAACCTGCTCACATTTCACGCCGCGATTACAGAAGGTACCGCCCAAGCCGAATTGGGCAGGGTGGTCACTTTCGGCATCACGCCTGACCGGCCGGAGACTGGTTACGGGTACATCCGCGCCGGTGAGCCGACCTCAGGCAGACTGGGCACACGCATGGTGGCCACCTTCACAGAAAAACCGGACAGGTCTACAGCCCAGGAATACCTTGGAGCGGGGGACTATCTCTGGAACAGCGGGATCTTCATGGTGAAGCGCTCGGTATGGATGGAAGTGCTGGGACGATTCCGGCCCGAGATCATCGCCGCGTGTAAGGCGGCCGTTGCCGGCCGAAAACCGGACGGCCTTTTCATGCGCCTGGACAGGCACGCCTTCGAAACCTGCCCTTCCGATTCCATCGATTACGCGGTGATGGAGAGACTCACCTCCTCGTCCGAGTCAACCGTCGGCCGCCCGCACGTCGAAACGACGGCGGTAGTGGTGCCACTGGATGCCGGCTGGTCAGACATAGGCGGATGGGGGGCCCTCTGGACAGTCTCGGCCAAAGACGATGCCGAGAATGTGACCCGAGGTGACGTCATCCTCGAAGAGACACGGCGCAGCTTGGTGCATGCCGACTCTCGCTTGGTCACGGTGCTCGGAGTAGAGGACCTCGTTGTAGTCGAAACCGCGGATGCGGTCTTGGTAGCAGACAGAGATCAGACCCAAGACCTGAAGAGGCTGGTGGCCTGCGTCGGCGATCACGACGACGCTTTGGTCACGACCCACCTGAAGGTGCACCGCCCTTGGGGGTATTTCGAATCGATCGATCGAGGCGAACGCTTCCAGGCGAAGCGCATAGTGGTGTCCCCAGGGGCCAGTCTTAGCCTCCAATTGCACCGCCACCGGGCTGAGCATTGGGTCGTGGTTCGGGGAGTCGCAGAAGTCACTTGCGGTCAAAACGTTTTCAGACTACACGAGGACGAGTCGACTTATGTGCCTGTGAACACGCCGCACCGTCTGTGCAACCCCGGAACCGAAGCTCTCGAGATCATAGAGGTGCAGTCGGGCGACTACCTGGGCGAAGACGACATCGTACGTCTGGAGGACGCATACGGTCGGATAGACGATGGATAGACGGTCGTAGTCCGGCCCAGGAGCCGCACCCCGCTATCCGCTCCTCAGCCAGGTCCTACCCCGTTTAAGAAACCTGCTGTTTTCGGGCCTGACCGCGATTGGCCTCTCTCCGGCCAGGAGTCTGCGTGGATTGGTGTCTGTGAGCAAGACGATATCCTCCGGTGACACCTGCTTCGCCAATGCCCTCACCATGGGGCCCATTGTCCAGTTGTCGCGCGGAAACGAATGAGCATCGGAAGCAACCAAGCTGACCAACCCTTCGGCGATGAGCCGAAAGAAAACCCGTTGAGGAGCGCGGCCGAACATACCTCCGAGGCTGCCGGCGGTACCCTGAACCACCGCCCCTGCGTTGAGGCATTCAACAAGAGGGTTCGACGACTCCTGGATGCGATCGTTTCTCTCGGGATGAGCCAACACAGGCACGAAACCGGCAGCAGACAACCGGAAGATAGTGTCATGGATGAATGGAGGCCACCCATGGTACGGCGTCTCCAGGAGGAGGGCACCCTGAGAGCCCTCGATGGTGAGAGCTGCCAATTTATCCATCTCGACACCGGTCGCAACGCTCAGGTCGACCTCAAAACCGAGCCTGAACTCCAGCGCGATACCGGAGGCCTCGGCCTCCGCCCTGAGCTCACCCAGAATGATCCTGGCGCGGCCGATGATATCCTCATCCCACTCGTAGAGGTGCGGCGTGCAGACCACGATCGTGACGCCGGATTCAGCCGCCTCTCGAGCCATGAGCAGCGCCGTTTCCATATCGGGGCACCCGTGGTCAAGGCCGGGAAGAAGGTGCGAATGGGTATCGATCACTCTGGAGACATCCCTTCAAAAAAACGGTTCTCAAGCTGGCATCCCGCCATGCTCAAGTTGTCGACCTTTCAAGCCGACGAAGACACTATACCCCGGAGCCAAGTGCGGATAGTATGTAGGGGTAGGCTGCACTAAACCATAGTGAGCCACGGGCGACCCTAGGAGGATCGGTCGGATGTTTGAATTACCTGAGCTTCTCGGAAGCCCCTATATCATGCCTGCGATCATTATCGTGGTCGCTCTCCTCTTGCTGCTCTTGCTCATAACTATGGTTCGCCGTAGGCGTGCGCGATCGGCAGGAAGGAGTCGGACTTCGGGAGGAAAGACTGCGACAGGACGTAGCGCAGAGGTCGCACTCGCGGCCGGCGGTGACACAGTGGCCGGCTACAAGGCCTCGGACAGTCCCGGCAGACATGCGGCTCCTGCCACCCGATCGGCGGCCACAGTGCTTTCTTCAGATACGGATCCCGTTGGCGCGGTCATCACCGATCTGTTGCAAGGTTGGGGCGACATAACCACGGAGGATACAAACCGTTTAAGAATATTCCGCGCTGACAGAGTAGCCTCAGCCCTAGCAGCCGCCGAACTGCCCAAGAACCTGAAGAACAGTGAGCAGGCCCGGGCCCGGCTCGGTCAGCTGCGTCACTATGCGTTATCACTACCGCAGACCCCGACAGCAGACCTCGAGGAGACTGCGGGTGAAGAGAGAGCAGCAGCGGCATCCTGGGGTATCGAGAAAACCGACGTCTTCATCGAACCGACCGACAACAGGTGGGGCACTGCGGACGCCGCTTCTGTCGCTGCGAGCACGGGCGACATCGCTCCGCCCCCCGCGGACGCCGGGGATACCCCCCCAGATGCCGCCCTCTCCTGGTATGGAGCGGTGCTGGCAGACAAAACGCCCGACAACATCGGTGAAGTCTCTCCTACCGCCGCGCCCGTGGAGGAGGCCTTTTTGTCTTCTCCCGCAGGCCCTGCAGGGGAATCCACCCACCTGCAGGCAGACGTTTTCGAAACGGGGGAACCTGGAGCCGCTCTGCCGGTCGGCGACGACGAACACGACAAGGCCGTGATGTTTCAGGAAGAACCACGCTGGCCGGTCGAGGAGGTGCCCGTAGAACTCTCCGAGGAACCGCTGCCGCAAGTGGACGAAGTGGATGTGTTTGCAGAGTACGACGAGGTAGGACCTGAGGAGGGAGCGACCGTCGACACTGTTTTCACGGGCCTGGGGACCACCATAACCACTGCGGATGAACTCCTGCAGCTACCGTCCGACGAGCAGGCGGGCATGCTCGCTTTCATAAGCGCCGCCGAACTCGGCAAAGCCTTTCGGCAAACCGACCAACCAGATCTCAAAAGAGCCATCGTCGACACCTTGGAGCATATCGGCAACACGGCGGCGCTGGATGTCATCCATGATTGCCTAGACGACCCCGATCCCGAGATCCAGGCATACGCCCTGGACGCCGCCGACCGGCTATTGGGGGTCGACGAGTAAGCTCCGGCTCAATCCAGCGGCCCGGGAGATGATCTCGGCTGAGTCTAGGCCCGCCCGCCATGCCACAAACGCGGAGCGCTTCTCTAGATCGAGCCTCTGCCCCCAGATGTCCGGGCCTTCGAGAACAGCGGCCCCTCCACCGGATTCGGCCAAGATCAACAATCCCGCAGCCAGGTCCACTGAGCGCGCCTGCACTGCAGCAACCAGGACGTCGGCCACACCGGTCGCCACATAGCACAACGACAGCGCCAAAGACCCCAACTGGCGGATTCGCAGATCCCGACTCCCACCGGGACCACCCATGGCGCTGAGCTCTCGGTAGTTGAAATGGTACCTATCGGGCCGTCCTGCCTCCAGAAGGACCATCTCCACAAGCCGGCTCTCGAACCTGTCAGGCTCGGCTCGCGCCGTCCCCGTGCACACGACCCCAGCTCCCTTAACGGCTGCATAGCGACGCGGCCGGGTGTAGTCCTCGACATATCCGACAGTGACCGCGTCGAGCGTCTCTCCATCGGCAACGGCTATCGACGCACAAGACGACCCCAAGCCGCGCTTGGCATTCAAGCTCCCATCGAGCGGATCTACGATCACCCGCCAGGGGGCATCGGCAGCGCCTATCATCCCGGCCTCCTCCGACACCAGGAGATAAGGCCCCGGGGCCTCGTGCTCAAGAACGCCCCTGATCGCCGCCTCACACGCCCTGTCTATCTCAAGGGTCCAATCGCCTCCCGCTCCTCTACCCAAGGCCACGCGGCCCGCCGCCCTCCCGTAAAGGGGGCGGACCGCCTTCTTGCCTTCACCGGCCATACGAGCGACACAGGCCAACCAACCTGCTTCATCAGGAGTGAGGGGCCGGCTCAGACCGCCAGCCATGTCTTCAGGTGAGGGTGATCTGGTCATTTCGACGTCAACCTTAGCATCCACGACTCCGACCCAGGGTACGATACGGTCGTGGGGCGTCCCAAGGGAAATCAAGAAAGACAGCGACGTGAGCTTCAAACCGACGGATCGACATCCGCGCGCAGGACCGGAGGGGACGGCGCAATGAGCTCTCCAGTCGGCCGCACTGTGACCCGAATGCTGGGTGGGTTCGCACTCGCCGGCGTATTATCGTTCGGCTATATGGCCTTTGAGGCTCAATGGGTGCGTTGCCGCCAGATCGACCTGTCCGTTCCCGGATTACCCGCCGCTTGGTCGGGTCTGACCATCCTTCATCTGTCCGACGTGCATGCCGGGACCTTCGCGGTAAACGACCGCAGCCTGGCCAAAGTGGTCCGTTGGGCCGAACCTCTGGCGCCCGACCTCATCGTACTTACAGGCGACATCCTGGGGGATCCACTCAAGAGCGGAAGATGTCTCGATCTGCTGGCCCGACTCCGCCCTTCTCTTGGGATGTTCGCCGTAACAGGCAACCATGAGTACGGATTGAGTAAGGCTCCTCTCGCGCGCCATCGTGAGACGGACGGTCTCTGGGCCGAGGCGGGTGCCACGCTCCTCTCTGACTCATGCATCGCCCTCCCGCCGCGCGAGGGAGTAGAATTCGTGCTCTGTGGAGCGGACCACATGACCGGCGGCTTCGGGCTTCTCGACGAGAACGTCCTTAATCGCATCGCCGGCCCAGTACTCTGTGAACGCGGTTCGCCAGACAACAGTGACGAGACTGGACCCGATGTACCTTTCCTCATGTTGCTGATCCATGACCCGTCCGCGGCCGACCCGTCGCTTCCCAGATTATTCCCCTTGACCTTCGCCGGCCATACCCACGGAGGCCAGTTACGGGTGCCCGGACTCCGCGGCCTCGCACCGTTCCACATGAGCAGGGATGAATATCTCGGCGGAGTTCACCGGTGGGGCGCCGGGCTGCTGGTGGTGTCTCGCGGCATCGGAACCAGCTTCCTCCCCCTCCGTTTGTTGACTAGGCCGGAGGCGACCTTGTGGAGATTGGTATACACTTCGGGTGAGCAGTCCGCACAAGCGGACGAACCCACATGAATAGGGGGCGCCTATGGCCGGTTTGCAGGATGAGAGCTACTCCGGAGACCTGCCTGCAACTCCGATCCACTATACCGAGGCTCAGCCTATTGAAGAGGAAGGACCCTCAGTCTCGCACGAGGTCATTGCAAGCTACGTTGCCGCCGCCGCACGGTCGGTGAGGGGGGTGGTCGACCTGCACACCTCGCCCTGGAAAGGCCTGTCTTCCCGTATGCGCGAGACACATTCTGGCGGAGTGGTGGTCAAAGACTCCGGCCCCGGGAGTGTTCATGTCGATGTTCATGTACGAGTAGCTTGGGGCACAGTGATCCCTGAACTGGCCCGCCAGGTCGAGTCGGAGGTGCGTGACCGGGTGACGGCACTCCTCAACATCGGGGTTGATTCTGTGACGCTTTTCGTGGATGAGATAGCCGGACCTGCGGAGGTCGGTACCGCATAGGGGGGCCAGGTCGATGTCGGACTACCTGCCACTGAGCGCTTTTCGGTATGGACTACTGCCTGGCCCCTGTCGTACGTGCGTGTGGTGGCAGACCGTGGGAAACCGGTACTGTTCAGATGAGGTCTCGCGTGAGAAAAGACGTCAATGGATGGCCTACCTTGAGGCTACCTGGGGGACGAGTGGACTCCTGCTGGAAGCCGCCGGAGGGCCGACGAAGTCAACCCCAGCCGTAACCGCCTCGATCAATTTCGCCCCGGCGACGGCGGTGCCTCGTTTGGATGAGCTCCCCGTGAGTGCTCTTCCCGAAAACGCCACGCTCCTGCTCTGTCTCATGGTGACCGAAGGTCATCCGAACTCTCAAGCCAAGCGGCTGATCCAGAAGGCTTTGGGCCATCTGCGAACCCGAGGAGTGGAGGAAGTCTACGCGCTGGCCCGGTTGTCCGATGAAATCGATGACCCGAACCCGTGCCGCTTCTTCCGAGTCGACCCTCTGGCGGACAATGGTTTTCGCGAAGTCGGGGGGAACGACGGGCTGATCCTTATGCAGGCCGACCTTCGTGGACTGCTCGCCCTGGTCGACCTGCTGGAGACGATGATAAGGCGTGCACTTCACAAGGAGCCCGCTCCCAGCCCCGCCGCATGGACACACCGAGGCGCATGATGGCCAAAACGCCGCACTGGGCACGCGACCGAGCCCGGAGCAGGATGCGCTGCGGAGGTCGACCGAGGCTACCGTTGCTGCCGCGTAGGCCCAAAGCGCAGCGCGGGGCGCGGCGGACGACCAAGACGACCCGTGTTATGGCCCTCGCGATTTTGACTTTGCCGCTGCTGATCACCCTCGCCGGCCTTATTCTGCTGCACCTCCCCTCATGGTCAGACGCGAACGCGTTGGGGGCAGAGGCTGCCGAAAGAACGACTCAAAATGCAGCCGCCTCAGTCTGGGTCACTAAGGTCAACGGGATCGTCGATCCAGCCATGGCCGGCTACTTAGCAAAGACCATGAGGCAGGCGGCCGAAGCCGAAGCGGCTGCGCTGGTGATTCAGATCGACACACCCGGCGGTCTTGATACGGCTATGCGAGACATCATCCAGGCCGAGATCGATTCTGCCATCCCTATAGTCTTCTATGTTTCTCCGCAGGGAGCGCGGGCAGCGTCGGCAGGGCTCTACATCCTCATGGGATCAGATGTGGCGGCTATGGCTCCGCAGACCAACCTGGGAGCCGCTACCCCTGTATCCCTTACAGGGGATATGGACGAGACGATGCAGAACAAGGTCATCAACGATGCAGCCGCCTACATCGTCGGCCTGGCTACCAGCCACGGTCGCAATGCCGAGTGGGCAGAGAAGGCCGTGCGCGAAGCAGTCTCTCTACCGGCTGAAGAAGCCTTGGAGCAGAACGTCATCGATTTTGTGGCGGACGATCTCCCTGCTCTGCTGGAAGCCATCGACGGCTATGTCACTACCCCGAAGAACCTCACCCTCCGCACAAGTGGGGCTCCGATCAAAGAAGTTCGCATGGGTTGGGTACAGAGCTTCCTCCACGCGATCGCCAATCCCGACATCGCCTACATCCTCATGACCGTCGGCATCTTAGGGATCATCATGGAGATCTCCACACCCGGATTAGGAGTCTCGGGGATCGCTGGAGTCATCTGTCTCATCCTTGCGTTCTATGCGTTCCAGGTACTGCCGGTCAATATCGCAGGGATCGCCCTGGTTGTCCTCGCCATGGCTCTCTACATTGCCGAGCTCAAGGTTCAGAGCCACGGAATCCTCGGCGTCGGAGGCACTGCTGCGCTCATCGCCGGTGGCCTGCTGTTGTTCGATACATCTGTGTCATATCTCAGAGTGAGTTGGCTTGTGCTTGCCATCGCGGGCGTGGTTGCGTTCCTCTTTTTCAGCCTGGTTGTGGGGAAGGTGGCCCAGTCTTTGCGGCGCCCCCATGCCACCGGTCTCGAAAGCATGGTGGGGGCCACTGGGGTGGTCCTGTCACCACTCGACCCTGAGGGACAGGTACGGTTGCGCGGAGAGACCTGGAAGGCACGGACCGAGGAGGGCCACTTGCTTAAAGACGAGCCGGTGGAGGTATTAAGGACAGAGGGGTTAATGCTGGTGGTGAAACGACACCACCGTCCAGACACGGACATCGAATAGAAGCCAACACAGCGCCTTCAAGGAGGAGTCATGGATCCAGGTACTATCGCGACGATCATCATCGTAGTGGTCTTGGTCGTCATCATCTTGTCCGCGGCGATCAAGGTCTTCCCCGAGTACCAGCGAGGAGTGATTTTCCGCCTGGGACGCATCAACCCACCAAAAGGCCCGGGCTTGTTTGTGATCATCCCCATCGTGGACAGGGTGGTCCGCGTTGACCTACGAACCATCACCATGGATGTACCGGCCCAAGAGGTCATCACCAAGGACAACGTCCCGGTCAAGGTGAACGCGGTGGCGTACTTTCGGGTTATCGATCCCTCTAAGTCCGTCATCGAGGTTCAAAATCACGTTGTCGCCACCTCTCAGATAGCCCAGACCACGCTGCGTAGCGTCCTCGGCCAGTCCGACCTCGACCACCTACTCACCGAGCGAGACAAGCTGAACACCCGGTTGCAGGAGATCATCGACGAACAGACCGACCCCTGGGGCGTCAAAGTCAGTATCGTGGAGATCAAAGACGTCGAGATCCCCTCAGGCATGCAGCGGGCCATGGCCAGACAAGCCGAGGCGGAAAGAGAGCGGCGCGCCAAGGTCATCGCCGCCGAGGGCGAATTCCAGGCCTCCGAAAAGCTCGAACAGGCTGCCGTGATCCTGTCCAAGACCCCAGCCGCCATACAGTTGCGCTATTTGCAGACTCTCGTGGAGATCGCATCCGAGAAGAACTCGACCACGCTGTTCCCCATTCCGATCGACCTGATAGAGCCCTTTCTAAAGAAGCATCTGGGGGGCGCATAGCCGCTCGCCCGCCGAGCGGCCCATACTTCGCGCACCTTATAGGCGTCAAAGCACCACTCCGGCAAGCGGCCTGAGGAGTCTGGCTGCCATTTTGCCGCGGCTCTCAGGAACGAAGGCTATGCCCGCCTGGGCGGAGCAAGAACGATGGCTCCGCGGTCGGTGTGCTATAAATACTCGGCCGTTGAAACTGTCTGGGGGTATAGCTCAGTTGGGAGAGCGTCGCGTTCGCATCGCGAAGGCCAGGGGTTCGAATCCCCTTACCTCCACCTGTATGGCTGCAACAGTTGCTTTTCTGTCTCCCCAAACGGGGATGGACCTGAGAAACGAGCTGCGGTGTCTCTAATCGAACTGCTTGTTGCGACCCCAAGTCGCGAGGTCCTTGTGGATATCACCCAGCAGGTTCAGAGTGCCCTCGCAGAGAAGGCTTCCCGATTGAATGGGGTGGTAAGCATCTTCATACCTCACACCACCGCAGGAGTCACCATCAACGAGGGAGCCGACCCATCGGTCGCCCACGACATCATAGCGGGATTGGCCCGACTCGTCCCCAAGAGCGCAGGCTATTTACACAGTGAGGGAAACTCCGATGCACATATCAAGACCAGCCTTATCGGCAACCACGTGACGGTGCCCGTGGGACAGGGGCGCCTGCGTCTGGGTACCTGGCAAAGCATCTACCTGGCTGAGTTTGACGGGCCCCGAAAACGTGTGGTTTGGTTGACCCCGATACCGGCCGAAGGACCGTGAGCCTGCTCCAGAGTTTCATTGAGCGCTTCATCGAAGGGTTCCTGGCAGATCGCGAAAAGAACAATCTAGGACCAGGTACCAGTGAGAAAGCATGGGAAGGTTTCGTCTTGGGGTTCTCGAACGGGGCGGACGAGCTGTACGGCTTCCTCAAGGAACACATCGGCAGGTTCCATTGGTCGCCTGTTGAAGCCTTCGTTCTGGGCCAATCGAATGTGCCGACCCCGGTGGTCGAGGCGCAGACCCCAGTGGCCAAAGACCAGAGCAACGAGAGTATCCCGCTACGCGAAGTGGTGCCTTCTCTCCTTGCGCCTGATCGGTTGACCGTGGTCAGCTGGGCCCTTTGCCAGACTCAAGCTGCGAAGGAAGCAAACCGGGTCCAGACTCGCTTCCCGTCGGAGCAGTGGGCCCGTTCTCGTATCTTCGGCCATCGGTTCATCCGTTATCTCCAGAAGAACCTGGTCAAGGCCCTCGCGCTCGAGGGCTTCAGCGCAGTCGCTCCGGCTCTGCTCCCCGAATGGAGAGAGGCTGAATCGTCCGACTACGGCCGCGCCTGCACTTGGTCAGAGCGCCATGTAGCCTATATTTCAGGTCTGGGTACATTCAGTCTGTGTGGAGGCCTGATAACAGAACGGGGCCAAGCTGCCAGATTCGGCTCGGTGATTGTTAAGGCCCATATCCCGCCGACACCGCGTTCCTACTCCCATCCTTTCGCCCATTGCCTCTTCTATCACGATGGCTCCTGCACTGAGTGTGTGACTCGTTGTCCGGTCGGTTCTGTCGGTGCAGCCGGTCGTGACAAGGAGGCATGTGCACGTCACCTCGAGAAAACAACAGCAGAGTACGTCAAGCGTGAGTATGGCTTCGAGGGCTACGGCTGCGGCCTATGCCAAACGGGTGTGCCGTGCGAATCCGGCATCCCCGCACTCCTGCGCGAGGCTCGTACCTAGCGGCCGGGATAGTCGTCTTCTTCAGGACCGAAACCGGACACGGAGACCGACTTTTTCACCGCTCCTGCCAGCCGCTTTCGCCTGCGCCACAACACCACCCGCCAGACCGTCAGACCCAGCAGGAGGACCCAGGCGAGAATCTCAAGCACTTGGCCGATGGTATTGACCGCCGTGCGTCCGTAGTACAGAGTCACATGGCTTTGAGTGGGGATGACCATCATCATCGAGGGTGAGGCAAGGTATGGTCCTTCTGCCCCCTCGGCGTGCCAATTGGGGAAGTACGACACCTTGATCCAATGCGGCTCCCCCACGGCAGTAGTGTCAAACGATAGCCGCTCGTTTTCCAACCGTTCATTTGTGACCAAGCCCTCCGTCACGATCGCCCTATCGGGGAGACCGGGGACTTGGTCGGCCTCGACTGACCCGAACCGCTGAAGCACCTCTTCCCCGTTATCCCAGATGAGCGCCGTACTAAGATCGGCCGGGTTACGGTACCAGCGGACGGCCGAGCTGCGCCATTCGCTCTGCTTCACCCTTAGACGGACCGGCTCATTCTCCATCACCTCAACGTAGCCGTTGCAGCCCGAAATACGGAAGATGTGATACTCGCCAAACGTGGCCAGAAGCTCAGCGCGTGGATCAGCCTCGACCTTAGTCGTCACTTCCTCCGAAAAGGTGAGGAGATAAGGGATGTTCATAAACTGCAGGTGCGCGATACCCGTGGGCACATCGAGTCCGGGGTAATCAACGCCAATGATGGCGTGGCTTGCTTCTTTGGAGAGTTCCGCCTGGTTTATGAAGTGGAACGGAGCCGTGAAAGACGCCTCCATCAGGGTGCCTTCCATGGTGTCGAGATCCGTCCAATACGGGATGATCTCGAAAGCGCGGGGCGTGCCAAACTCGTCGAGTTTCTGCCCGTGCTCCACCATCACCCGGCCCGGGGAGAGGGTGTTCAAGAACTCGTTGATCTCATGGTACTCATTCCACTTGGCCTTGCCTTCGTAGCCGGAGTAATTCCACTTGATCCAACCCGCCGCCGTGGTGCTCGTGATGACCAGGACGGCTCCGATGACCACAGCGACGACCGGCGTGTAGACACGTCGGGCCGTCATACCGCGCAGACGGAAGAGGTCGTTCATCATCACCATGAACGGTCGCACCAACCATGCAGCTCCGTACGCCGCCCACATGTGGATGGAGAAGTAAAAAAAAGGAAGAATACGGGCGTTCCACAGGCGCCCGTTGGGGAGGGCCCAGAAGACCGTCAGAAGAACGATGGTGATCCACGCCAGCGGTAGAAGCTTTCTCTCCCTACGGGCAACCGCATAGGCCACGCCAATAAGACCCAGGCCGGCCGCAGGCAAGAGCTGGACCGGCAGCAGATCTTTGATTGAGCTTAACTGGTTCCAGGCCATGTGGGCCGTCCACTCTAAGTTCGCGGCAAACGGCAATGACCAGAAGGCGCTCAGACAGAAGCCCACGGCGGCTACGGCAGCCAGATAGCCCAAAGAGCGCCACCGCGGATTCACGAGCAGAAGTCCGGGAGCAAGACAGACGAGGACGATAGTAGTGACGATGTGCGACAAAACCAGAGCCATCAGGATGAGGCAGTTCAGCACAAAGAGCATGTTGAAGCCCGGCTTCTCCATCCCCCTATACGCGGTGCCCAAGAACAAGAACACCAGCGCGAAGCTGAACATATAGCCGAATTCACCCGCCAGGGTGCTCAGGATGTTTGCCCCGTAGATCGAGTAGCTCTCCATAAGGAGGAAGGCGAGAGCCATGACTGCGGCCAACACAGGGAATGGACGGCGCACCCTCCACAGACGACCCATGGCGTACGCCGTCGCCGGAAGAGCGAAGACCCCAAGTACAGTCACGATCTTGAAAGCCAGTAGGTAGGGGATGAACCAATCGAGGATAGCGATGAGCAAGAAGGGGAACGGAAAGTAGAAGGTGAGCATGGGCATGCCGGCATACCAGCCCGGCGCCCATCCCGTAAGACGGAAGTTGGGTAGGAGTTCCTGAATCAGATATTGCGCGGGGTAATGGTGGGCACCCGTGTCGCCCCCGGCCGTCGTAGTAAGGCTGAAGAGCAGGTTGGGTTTGTAGAAGATAAGGAGAACGACGTATATCGCCAGAAAGGTGAGCAGCGTGGGGATCCAGTCCCAAATGCTCTTGTGTCCGACTAGATCCTCCCTCGCCGGTGCATCAGGATCCAGTGTTCCCCTCCTTCCATAGGATTATCCGCAGCCTGATCAGGCCTCCTATTGTACGCGGAATTCGGCGCACGATGGAAGAACGAGGCTTTCTCTTCTCTTCGACGGTCACCGGAAGCGGGATGACCGCGACACCGGCACGGCGGGCCCGAATGATCAGTTCGGTGTCGAAAAGGTCTTGGGTCCTGACCGTCTGCGGCGCGTAACGGGCTACCACTTCCCGGCGCAGAACCTTCACGCCGTGGGTGTCATCCATGCGCCGGTCGAAGAGCACGCGGAGTATCGTGGTGAACCCAAGGGAGACGAAGCGCCGCGCGACCGAGCGCCGGTCTTCAGCCCCCCGCATCAGTTTGCTCCCCACCACGATGCCGGCCGAGGGCGATGACGCCAAGGCTTGGCCCGCCTTCAACATGAAGTCCACGTCGTAAAAATCGATGTCGAAGTTGACAATGAGGTCACCCTTTCCGGTCAACATGCCGGTCTTCATGGCCGCTCCGTAGTCGGGCACCGGAGACCGAAGAACCCGGATGCGCGGATTGGTCGCCGCCAACGCCTCAGCAACAGCAGGAGTGTCGTCAGAGCTCCCGTTCTCCGCAAGCAGGAGCTCGTAGTCAATCCGGCGGGCCTCCAGTTCGGTCACCAGGCTACTGACCTCTTCCTCCAGGCACTCGGCTTCATTATGAATCGGGATGACGATGGAATAATCGGGACCGGTCTCTGTCGCACAAGAGCCATCGCCGGAGCGAACCCCTTCACCGCTCTTGGACATCATGTCAGGCATCGCCCGGCCTCTTAAGGGCAGAGTGTCGAAAGGCAAAATAGCGGCTCCCCATGAAGTTCCAACTCACCGACACGACCGCAGCGGCAAAGGCCTTGGCCATGCGGACCCATAGAGTCCCAGAATCGATCCATATCCCCAGGATAGTGAAAACCACCACGTTGACCGCCAGGGGAGGGAGGTTGACGAGGAAGAAGAGTGCGAATTCGCGTCTGCCCCGCTCCGACCTGCGGGCCCCGAAGGTCCAGTATTTGTTCCAGACGAAGCTGTTGCATATTCCCAAGAAGTACGACATGGCCTTGGCCACCTCGTGCGGCATTCCTGGGATCAAGCTGAGAAGATAGAAGGCACCTAGGTCGACAAGCGTGTTCAGCACGCCGACGATGACGAACCGGACCGCCTGACCGCTCATGCGATCGCGGTGCAAGAGCCTACGAATCAAGTCCACGAGTCCCTCAATCCCTGCGATGGCGCCCGCCGGAGGCGGGCGGCGTATATGCTAACATCCCCCGGTCCCTGATGGCCTGCACGAGCAACGGTGCCCCAGCGTCCCCCAGCAAAAATGCCTCTCCCCGACACCCAGGTACAGCCACAGAGCCGCGTGGCCTTCCGCACCATCGGCTGTCGCCTCAACCAGTGCGAGACTGCTCAAATGCAGGAAGGCCTGCTTGCAGCCGGATACCGCCTGGTTCCTTGGGAAGATGCCGCCGACGTCCGGGTCATCAACACCTGCACGGTCACGTCCAAGAGCGATAAGACCTGCCGGAACGAGATCCGGTCCGCTAAGCGTCGCGACCCGGGCTGTGTCGTGGCCGTGACCGGTTGTTACGCGCAGGTCGCTCCCGAAACAGTGGCCGCCATCCCCGGAGTCGACCTCGTGCTCGGGAACGTCGATAAGCTGCGATTGGGCGACCACCTCACCGAGAGGCTGGCCCGCCTTCGGACCTCCGATCGCCACGCCCGGAGCGATCTCAGTCCCGTGCCGCATGTGGCGGTGTCGCCTTGGGCCGACCCCCCGGTGTTCGAAACCGGACGCTTTTCGCATTTTGGCGGCTATACCCGGGCTTTTCTGAAAATCCAAACCGGCTGTGACTCACACTGCGCCTACTGCATAATCCCCCTGGCCCGCGGTCCCGCCCGCAGCATGCCCATGGCCGAGGTACTGGAGCAGGTCCGCCTTCTGACTTCCCGTGGCTATCATGAGATAGTCCTCACCGGCATCAACCTGGGGAGTTGGGGACGCGACACCCGTGAAGGGTCGCCGGCCGACCTTCTAGAGCTCCTCCTCGAGCAGGGAGGAGCCGGTCGTTACCGTCTCAGTTCTATCGAGCCATTGGAGATGGATGTCAGACTCCAGGATGTCATTGAAAGAGCGGGCGACCGAATCGCCCACCACTTCCATCTGCCCCTCCAAAGCGGGGCGGACTCCGTCCTTGACCGGATGAGCCGCCCTTACGCCGTCGCAGATTACTTCGAAGTCGTGACCGAGTTGGCCCGCCGGTTCCCCCACGCCGCCCTGGGCGCGGACGTCATCGTCGGCTTCCCCGGCGAGACCGATCGTGAGTTAGACGAGACCTATGCGTTCATCGAGCGGACGCCCCTCACCTATCTGCACGTCTTCAGCTACAGCGACCGCCCGAGGACTGCAGCCTCAGCGATGCGACCCAAGGTGCACCCGGAGACCATGCACGAGCGCAGCGTCCGCCTGCGCACGTTAGGAACGCGTAAACTGGAAGCATTCCGGGCAAGACTCGCAGGGACCGAACAGCGGGCCCTCATCCTTCGACGTCGGAACTCCGACGGACGGTTGGTGGGGCTGACCGGGAATTACCAGGAGACGCTCCTTGAGGGAGGCGATGCTCTCATGAACCGCTTCGTGCGTGTGCAGTTGGACCGCGTGCTCGCCGATGGTAGGTGGGCGGCCGAGCTACTGCAGGCCGAGGAGTCTGACTGATGCGTGTGCTGGTGCAACGGGTGAAGGCAGCATCCGTTACGATCGACGGCGCAGTGCTGGGCGAGATAGGCGAGGGCTTGGTGCTTTTCGTGGGAGTCGGCCGCGATGACGCACAACACGCCGGTGCACCCGAAACGACTTTCTCAGAAGCAAGCGGCCCACTCCGGGCGGGCCTTATGGCGGAAAAGGTTGCCAACCTGCGCATCTTCAGCGACTCCGAAGGTAGGTCAAACCTATCGCTCCTCGATATCGGGGGGGCGGCGCTCGTGATCAGCCAGTTCACCCTTTTTGCAGACTGCCGACGCGGCCGCCGGCCATCGTTCAGCGAAGCCGCGGACCCCGGCCCTGCTGAGACTCTGGTCGACGAGTTCCGGCTGGCATTGGAGCGGCTGGGAATACCAACCGCTGCTGGACGTTTCGGCGCGCACATGGTCGTCTCCCTAGTGAACGACGGCCCGTACACGATCCTGCTTGACAGCGATATTCTGGCCGAGCCCCGCAGGCGTCGACGTTCCCCGGGTACTCGAAGACCGTCTGTCGGCGACGAGCAAAAGCCCACCATCCCGCGTCCAACCGTATCCTCGGCGGAGAACTGACATGCGCCTGCCCGACTATCACACGCACACGGCACGCTGCGGACATGCCTCGGGCGATTCCGCCGAATATGTAGACGCAGCACGCGCTCGGGGGCTGATTGGCATCGGTATCGCCGATCATCTGCCTTTGTTGCCGGATCCCGACCCTGAGCTTTCAATGGGCCTGGACGACCTGGGGGGGTACGTGGCCGAGGTGCTTTCCCTCAAAGCAGTCTACCCCGACTACGTCCTTCTGGGAATAGAGGCCGATTACCGGCCCCACACGGTCACCGAAGTGGGCTCGCTTCTTGCAGAATACCCGTTCGACTATGTGATCGGTTCGGTGCATCACCTCGGAACCTGGGGCTTCGACGACCCCCGACAGATCCATGGATACGCCGAACGCGACATCAACGACGTATGGATAGACTACCTCCAACTGGTAGGGGATGCGGCTGAGTCCGGCCTCTTCACCATTCTGGGCCATCTCGATCTCGTCAAGAAATTCGGATACAGGCCTACTCGCAGTCTCGACAGGGAGTTGGAGCGCCTGGTCGAACGCATCGCCCGCGCCGAAGTCCTGGTCGAGATCAATACCGCCGGCCTGCACAGACCGACAGGCGAGGCCTACCCCAGCCTCGATATCCTCCGACGATTGTGTGAGGCAGGGGTGCAAATCACGTTCGGTTCCGATGCGCACCGGCCCGACGAGGTGGGCCGTGACTTCGACCGCGCCGCCGAGTTGGCCCGCGCCGCCGGGTATGAAAGCTTCGCCCTTCTCGATGCCGATCCTGCAGGGGGGCGCGCGCGGGTCCGGCCGGTCCCCCTTGAGGTGCCGGTCGCCTAGGCCGCTTGAGGGGCCGCCCACAACCTCTGAGGTGCCAGCCGAATGAGAGTCGTCGTCATCTACAACCCCTCAGCGGGAAAGGGAAAAGGGAGTGCCCTTGCCGCGGCCACGCGATCGGCACTCCTCGAACGGGGGTTCGATGCAGAACTCCATGCGACCCGAGGCCCCAAACACGCTACAGCCATAGCCCACAGCCTATCCCCGTCGGCAGACATCGTGGTAGCCGTGGGTGGGGATGGAACGGTCAACGAGATCGTAAACGGCATGGCGCAATCGGTCGTCCCGCGCGAGATCCCGGCAGATCGCGAAAACCGACCCGCCACCAGCGGCGGCACGAGCCCCCCTGATGAACGACGGAGGGCGCGCCTGGGCATCGTTCCGGCGGGGACGGTCAACGTCCTTGCGCGCGAGCTGAAACTGCCGTTCCAAGTGGACCAGGCCTGCGCTACGATCGCGGCCGGCAACACCAAAGCCCTGGACCTGGGGGACATCAATGGGCGCAGCTTCGTCCTCATGGCCGGTGCCGGCGTAGATGCGCTCACCGTTCAGCACGTCGATCTCGAAGCGAAGAGACGGTTCCGGGAACTGGCCTTCATCGGCTCCGGCCTACGCCGTGGCTTTGCCGCCCGGCACCCCGAGTTCCTGGTCAGGGCAGCCGGCCAAGAATACCGTGCCACTTTCCTTGTTGCCGCCAACAGCCGCTATTATGCCAACCGTTTGAGCGTCGCCCGGTCTGCCGATCCGACCGATGGTCTCTTGGATCTTGTGCTGTTCGCGGGAACCGGCCGTCTGAGTCTAGCCGTCTTCTGGTTGGGGATCCCGAGTGGACTTCATCTGTACAACCGGCATGTGAAATATGTACGGACTCCGGAGGCCGATCTGCTCCCGTTGAACGACAGAGACGTCATTTGGCTCCAGACAGACGGTGAGTTGGCTGGTAGACTGCCCGCCAAAGTGAAGGTGCAC